>DNFG01000063.1:0-208 GCA_003487005.1 Bryobacterales bacterium | reverse complement strand
CCACGCCCACGCTCTGGTTGAGGATCTCCTGCTTCAACCGGCTCGTGATGTGCATCCGCTCCGCCGTCCACTCCCGCATCCCCGGCCGGATGTTCCTCCTCGACAGCCACAACTGAAATTCATCCAGAATCGCCGGCGTGATCACCATCTCCCGCTTGGCTTCCGCCCGATGTCCCGCCAGCCACTCCCGCGCAAACTCCGGAAACGC
>DNFG01000499.1 GCA_003487005.1 Bryobacterales bacterium | reverse complement strand
CCCACGACCGGCCAGAACATGCAAAGGCCGAGGCGGGCGAACGGCGGTGACGCGCACCCGGCCCTTCAGCGCCTCGGGCACGGTGACGCGCTCGGGGCTGCGGCTCATCACCACCACCGGCAGCGGATAGGGCCATTCGGGGAAGGTCAGCGCCTTGTCGAAGCTGGCCCGCCCCATGACAAGCGCGCCGATGCCGTCCATGAAGGCGGCATAGCCGAAATCCTCGCCCTCTGGCACCGGCAGGCCGGTCAGCCACAGGATGTCGCCGTCGGGCCGGGCAATGAAACCGTCAAGGCTGGTGGCAATGAACACTTCGGCGCGGATCGGACCGGCAGTCGTCATAATGGACTCCATGAAAATGCCGGACCGTTGTGCCCGGTCCGGCAGATCAGGGCAAGCCGCTTGCTAGATCACGTCCAGCGGCGGCAGACCGATGTCGCGCCGCAGATGATTTGACAGGCGGCTTGCATCCGGCGGCCGCGTTTTGCGGAAACGGCCGCGCAGCATGGCGGCAACCGCCGCCGCAAGCACCTTGCCGGCGCCATGCGCGGCCAGGACCGCGTCGATCGAGGGAACCGGGCGCAGCCCGGCACGGGTTTCTTCGTAGGTCATGATACATCCGGCGCGCGTTGCCACGGACCGGCCCTTGGGGTGAAGGTTGAAGGAACCGGAATCCGGGCGGCACGGCGCGAAAGGCGCAGGGTGGCGTCAGATGTCCGGCTGGGTCAGAGGATGGCCCCGATGGGGGCGGTTACGACGGTTGGCCAGCGCCGCGTCGCACTCCGGCAGCGGGGGCGTAAGCAGGATATGTCATGATCCGCCCTCCTCTGGTTCGTGCCGGATGCCGCCTTTTGCCGCAGGGGAAGGCCTTTTGCCAAGCCGAAAGGCGACAGCGGCGGCAGATGGCGGCCCCCTGCGGCAGCGGCGCCACAGCCGGCTTGCCCCTGCCCCGCGCCCGCGTTAGGGGACGGCCATGACCGAACCCAGCCGCCATTCCGCCTTTGAGGATGCCCAGGGCCTGATCTTCGGCACGCTGATGTGCGCGCTGGGGCTGCAGTTCCTGCAACACGCGGGCTTCATCACCGGCCAGACGGCGGGCCTTGCGCTGGTGATCAGCTATGCCTCGGGCTGGGCGTTTGGCGCGGTGTTCTTCGTGGTCAACCTGCCCTTCTACTGGCTGGGGCTGCGGCGGATCGGGCTGGACCTCACGCAGAAAAACCTTAAAGCGGGGTGGCTTCTCTCGGCGCTGGGGGCGCCTGTGGCGGGCCGGCTGGGTTTCTCGACGCTGCATCCCCTGCTGGCGGGGGGGCTGTTCGGCTTCACCACCGGCGCGGGTCTGCTGGCGATCTTCCGCCACGGCGGCAGCCTGGGCGGGATCGGCATCGTGGCGCTGATGGTGCAGGACCGCACCGGCTTTCGCGCGGGCTGGCTGCAGATGGGCTTTGACGCGGTGCTGTTCGCGCTGGCCCTGCTGTGGATCCCGGCGGACCGGGTGCTGTGGTCGGTGCCCGGCGTGGTCATTCTGAATGCAGTTCTGGCGATCAATCACCGCCGCGACCGTTATGTGGCGACTTGATACGTCAGCATTGTTGACTTTTATTCCGTCCCGCCCCAATTCGGGGGAATGACCGATACCGCCCCCCGCCAGTACCGGCTTTCGCTGACCGTCTCCTGCAGCCCCCGGATCGCCTCCATCTCCCCGGGCGACGCCCGCAAAGCCTGCAAACCCGGCGTCGCGCGGATGTTCTGCACCGGAAACCGCGCGTCGATGATCTCCACCTTCGACCGGTCCATCACCTGCCCCGCCGCGTCCTCCACCACCACTTCCACCGCGCCCGCCGGATCATCCGCCGCCACCGGCATCAACCCCAACTGTCCGCCTTCACCATCCGGGAACAGCCGGACGCGCCGCTCGCCCATTCGCGCCGTCAACGTCCCGGTTTCGCGAGTCTCAACCCGGATCACTTCGCCCTGCTTCACCCGCTCCGGCCCGATCGTAAATGTCGCGGCCAGCAGCAGCAGGGCGAGCGTCAAAGCGCCTCCAGGATCAGGCACTTCAGATACAGCGTCTCCGGAACCGTCAACAGCACCGGATGATCCGCCGCCTGAGCCCGCCGCTCCAACACCCGCAGCGTCCGTCCGGCGTCCAGTGCCGCCTCGGCCGCCACATTCAGCAAATCCGCCTCGCTGACGTGATACGAGCACGAGCAGGTCACCAGGACCCCGCCCGGCGCCAGCAAACGCAGTGCCTTCACATGCAGGTCCTTGTAGCCCCGCAGCGCGCCCTCCACGGCCGCGCGGTTTTTGGCGAAGGCCGGGGGGTCGAGCACGATCGTGTCATACTGCCGCCGCTGCCGCGTGTAGCCGCCCAGCAGGTCGAAGACATCCGCCTCGCGGAACTGGACGTTCGTGATGCCGTTCATCTCGCGGTTGTGTTCCGCCGTCGCCAGGGCCGCCGCGCTCGAATCCACGCCCTCCACCGAATCGCAGCGCGCGGCCAGGTGCAACGCGAAGCCGCCAGTCGAGGTGAAACAATCCAGTGCCCGCCCGCGCGCCTGCCGCGCTGCCGCCACGTAGTTCTCCCGTTGATCCAGGTAAACGCCCGTCTTCTGCCCCGCCCACGGCTGTACCCGCCAGCGCAGGCCATTGAACGCCGTCTCCACGTCCTGCGGCACTTCGCCGCGCAGCACCTCGGACACCTCCGGCACCCCCTCGTGCTTCCGGGCCGGAGCATCGTTGCGCGCGAGAATCCCGGCGGGCCGCAGGAGTTCCTCGAAGCAGTCGGCGATCTCGTCGCGCGCCGCCTCCATGCCCTGCGTCAGAAACTGCGCACACAACACGGGCCCGTAGCGGTCCACCACCAGGCCGGGCAGCAGATCGCCCTCGGCATGCACCACCCGGTACGCTTCCGCGCCCGGCGCCACGCGCTCGCGATGATCGAGCGCCGCCCGCAACCGCGCCATCCAGAACTCGCGGTCAATCGCCACCGTCTTCGGTGTCAGTCGCCGTAGCGCGATCTGCGATGTCGTACTGTAGTGCGCCATCCCCAGCGCCTGCCCGCGCGGGTTGACGACACGGACCGCCGCACCCGCGGGCGCTCCGCCGTCCTTCGCGATATCGGCCCGGTAAACCCAGGGATGGCCGGAGGCGAGGCGGTCCTCGCCCCGGCGGGTGACAACAACCTGTGGTGCTTCGTGCAAGGGAGACTTCAACCGATCTGCAGCGCCCGCAGCCGCGCAATCCGCTCCTGCGTCGCCGGGTGCGTCGAGAACAGCTTCGCCAGGCTCTGCCCGGTCAGCGGCTTCACGATGTACATGTGCGACATCGCCTCGTTTGAATGCATCGGAATCCGCTTCGACCAGCCTTCCAGCCGGCCCAGCGCGCTCGCCAGACCCGAACCGCTGCCGATTGCCCGCGCCGCCGTTTCGTCAGCCGCGTACTCGCGCGTCCGCGAGATCGCCATCTGGATGATGCCCGCCGCGACCGGAGCCAGAATCAGCATCAGCAGCGCCACCATCGGGTTTGGTGCGTCGTCATCATCGTGGCGCCCGCCGAAAAACATTGCCATGTGCGCCATGTAGGTCAGCGCCGCCCCCACCGTCGCCGCGATCGAACTGATCAGAATGTCCCGGTTCTTGATGTGCGCCAGTTCGTGCGCCACCACGCCTTCCAACTCCTCCTGATTCATCAGTTCCAGCAGACCGGCGGTCACCGCCACTGACGAGTTCTTCGGGTTTCGCCCGGTCGCGAACGCATTCGGCGCCTGCTCGGGGATCACCCACAACTTGGGCATCGGCAGGCCCATCCGCTGACACAACTGCCGCGTCATCGGCTCCAGCCGCCGGTAAATCTGCGGGTTCTCGGTCTCGCTCACGCGAATCGCCCCGCTCGACTTCAATGCCATCTTTTCGCTGAAGAAGTAGCTGAAGAAATTCATCCCCAGCGCCATCATCAGTCCGATCGCCATCCCGTTTCCACCGGGGCTCAACATGTTACCGCCCACCACCAGCAGGCCGCTCAGCGAGCCCAACAAGAGAGCAGTTTTCAGTCCGTTCATCTCTGTCTTTTCACCAGTTTCCGTTCTGATTCGATTGTCCCACACGCCATGCGGCGCTCCGGGGACACCCGTTCTACCCCATTGGATGCGTGACGGGACACCGGCGTTCCGATTCGATATGATAGCGGTTTCGGCCGCTCGGAAGCGCCCGCATTTCATAAGGAGATACCGCGATATGAGCCAGGAACTCTCACGACGCAACTTCGTCCGCAATTCGGCCGTCGCCGCTGCCGCCATGGCCGGCCCCGCCGTCCTGCCGGCGCTCGGACAGAATGAAAAGATCAATATGGGCTGGATCGGGACCGGCGGCCGCGGCTACTATCTCCTCCAGCGCGCTTACGACGGCAACGCCTCCGCCGTCAATGTCACCGCCGTCTGCGATACCTTCTCCACAAACATGAATCGCGGCAAGGACCTCGTCGCCACCCGTCAGGGCCGCGCCCCCAAGGCCGTCGCCGACTACAAAGAAATCCTCAACGACAAGTCCATCGACGCCGTCGTCATCGCCACCCCCGAACACCTCCACCACCGGATGCTGCTCGACGCCCTCGCCGCCGGCAAACACGTCTACGTCGAAAAACCCCTCTCCCACACCATCGAAGAGGCCCAGGAGATCCTCAAAGTCTCCAAGACCTCCAAGAGCATCGTTCAGGTCGGCACCCAGAACCGCTCCAACAGCCTCTATCAGATGGCCAAGACCATGATCGAGCAGGGAATCATCGGGAACTGCCACTACACCCGCGCGTTCTGGTACCGCAATGCCCTCCCGACCGGCGCCGCCGCCTGGCGCTACTCCATCCCCGAAGATCTCAGCGCCCAGACCGCCGACTGGCAGCGCTTCCTCGGCCCCGCTTCCAAACGCGAGTTCAACCGCGCCCGCTACTCCCAGTGGCGCCTCTATTGGGACTACTCCAGCGGCATCGCCACCGACCTGATGGTCCACCAGACCGACGTCACCGCCTTCGTCATGGGCAAAGGCACCCCCTCTTCGATCATCGCCTCCGGCGGCGTCTATCGCTGGACCGAAAACGACGACCGCGACGTCCCCGACACCTGGAGCGTCCTGCTCGATTACGAAGCCGAAAAGTTCCACGTCAACTACTCCTGCTACCTCGGCAACGCCAAATTTGGCTACGGCGAGCAGTTCTGCGGCAATGAAGGCACCATCGAGGTCATCAACCGCTCCACCCTGAACTACTATCCGGAAGTCTTCGCCCCCGGCATGAACGAGAACGTCAAGGAACGCAAGGAGTTGACCATCACCATCCCGCGCAACGACAACCTCGCCGTCGAAGCCCACATCCGGAACTTCCTGAATGCCATCAAGGGCAAGGAACAGGCCATCGCCCCCGTGCGCGCCGGTTTCGATGCCGTCGTCGCCGGACTGCTCTCCGTCGTCAGCTACCGCGAAGGCAAGAAGATCCTCTGGGACGCCAAAACCGACACCTACAAACGCGCATAAAACGCGTTTTGTCCCCCCTCAAAATACAAAAAACCGCTCTCCGGAGCGGTTTTTTGCGTCCCCCTGGCGTTACGTTCGTTGCAACCGCCTCAGCGTGAAACTGCCCGCGTGCAGCGTCGCGTGCTCCAATCGCCGCCAGTCCTCATCCACGTGCAACAACTTGCCAGTGATGTGATTGGACCGCTCCGAAGCCAGAAACAGCGCCAGATTGATCTGCTTGTCCGGCGGGGTGCCGCCGTGCGTCCGGACCTGCGACGCTTCCTGCACTTCCCTCCAACCCGCGCGCTCGCCCGCCCGCAGCACTTCGTCCGTCATGTTCGTATACGTGTGACCCGGATACATGCAATTGATCTGCACGTTATCGTCCCGAATCTCCTCCGCCACGGACTCAGCAAATCGCACGATCGCCGTCTTCGACGCTCCATAGGCAGTGAAATTCGGCCTCGCTTCCTCCGCTCCGCCCCCCGAAACCAGAATGATCTTGCCGGACCGCCGCTCCACCATCTGTGGCAATACGGCCCGAACCGCGTGCATCGCCCCCAGCAGATTCACATTCACGACATCGGCCCAGTCCCGCGGATTCGACTCCAGAAATGGCCCGATTGGCCCCTGCACGCCCGCCGCGCACACCAGCACGTGGACTCCTCCGTACATGTTGCGCATCCGCTCCACCGCCGCCCCGACCTGCTCATAATCGCGGACATCGGCCCGCAAGCGCAACGACGTGCCCCCCGCATGCTCGATCTCCAGATCCGCCAGTTCGATCTCGGCTTTTGTGCGCGCCAACAAACCCACGCGTGCACCCGCCTGGCCAAATCCCATCGCCAACCGCTTGCCGATTCCGCGGCCCGCCCCCGTAATGAGTACACCTTTGTCTTTAAACGCTTGCACGTCTGTCGTCGATCCTCAACCCGATCGTAGCAGGCCCACGCCTGCTCACGCCGGGCCCAGCAACAGCGACTCCGCCCGCGCCAATAACTCCGCCCGGGAATCCCGATCCCGGCTCTCCGCGATCCCGTACCGGACCGTGATTTCAAACCGCCGCACCCCTTTCGGACCCGGCAGCGCATACTCGCCGCTCAGCGTCCGCACCAGAACCCGCGACCGCGCGATCGCGTCGTTCAGCCCGCCCGGCATCAGGAACGCGAAATCCGCCCCCCGCCACCGCGCCACTCGCTCCTCCTCCCGGCACTCTCGCTTCAGCCGAGCCGCCACCTCCGTCAACAGAGCGTCGCCGCCTTCATGCCCCATCTGCCGGTTCACCAGAGCCAACTGCTGTGGAGTCAACAAGATCAGACAAAAACGGACGCCCGAGTCCAGATGCGCCTGCACATCCGTCTCCAGCCTCCGCTGATTGGGCAACGCGGTCACCGGGTCCTCCCCGGCCAGCACCCGCGCCTCGTCCAACTGCCGCCGGTACCCCGCGATCTCCCCTTCCATCTCCCCCAGCATCACTTCGTTCTCGTGACGAACTTCGTCGATCGTCTTCTCCAGCACCCCGATCTGGCTCGTCAACGATGCCCGCATCTCATCCAGGCTGTTCACCCCCGCCGCCCTCTCCAGCCCCGACTTCACCCCCACCAACCGTTCCTCCTGCCGCCCCGCACTCCCCCGCAGCCGCTCGTTCAAACGCCCGATCCGCGTCACCACTTCGCTCATCTCCACCAACCCGGCCATCCGGCTTTCAAAATCCGAACCCACCGCCGTCATCCCCGCGCGGAATGCCGACTGCGCCCACCGGATCGACCTCAACCCCGGCTCCTCACGCAGCGTCCGCCGCGGTCCCAGGAAGTCCGGCTTTGGCAGCCCCAACTTCGTCTGGTACAGCCGCAAAAGCTGCCCGTCCACGTCCGCGAACGCCTCGCAGTAAGCCGTCAGCATCGCTTCGAGGCGATCCTCCAGCCTCCCCAGTTCATCAATGGAATCACGAATCGAAATCATCTGGCCCGGCATGGCGGTCGGATCGCCTCCTGCGTCGGCTTATCGGCCAGTTCTTGGGAATCTTTGGGATATACTCAAAGATGACGGTAACGCGCACGGGATTGTTGTGCGCACGCATATTCGTCCAGGAGGCTGATGAGCAAAGAAGATTGCATTGAGATGACCGGAGTGGTGGTCGAGAAGTTCCCCAGTGGCCTGTTCAGTGTCCAACTGGAGCAGGAACGCATCGTGCTGGCCCACCTGGCCGGCAAGCTGCGCCGGAACCGGATTCGTGTCCTCGCCGGCGACCGCGTCACCCTGGAGATGTCTCCCTACGACCTCACCAAGGGCCGCATTACCTACCGCCACAAGTAAGCCCACCCCGGCGGTTCGCCGCCCCAAGGCCCCATGAAAGTCCTCTTCGTCTTCGGTACCCGCCCCGAAGCCGTTAAACTTTGCCCGCTCGTGCTCGCCATGGAGCACGACGCCCACCTTCAACCCCGCGTCTGCGTCTCCGCCCAGCACCGCGAGATGCTCGACCGCATCCTCCCCGTCTTTGGCGTCGTCCCCCACCATGACCTCGACGTCATGCGCCCTGGCCAGACCCTCGCCGCCCTCACCGCCCGCGTCGTCGCCGCCCTCGATCCCATCCTCGAACTCGAAAAACCCGATTTCCTCCTCGTCCAGGGCGACACCACCACCACCTTCGCCGCCGCCCTCGCCGCCTTCTACCGCCACATCCCAGTCGGCCACGTCGAGGCCGGCCTCCGCACCGGCAGCCTCGCCGAACCCTTCCCCGAGGAACTCAACCGCGTCCTCACCACCCGCCTCGCCGCCCTCCACTTCGCCCCCACCGCCCGCGCCGCCGCCAACCTCCTCCACGAGCACGTCCCCGCCGAATCCATCCACGTCACCGGCAACACCGGCATCGACGCCCTCCTCCTGGTCCGCGACAAACTCGAACGCGGCGAACTCCCCGGCTACGACGGCCCCCTCCCCGCCCCGGGCAAACGCCTCATCCTCATGACCGCCCACCGCCGCGAAAGCTTCGGCCCCGGCTTCGACCGCATCTGCGACGCCGCCCTCCTCCTCGCCGCCCGCGGGGACTGCGAACTCATCTACCCCGTCCACCCCAATCCCAACGTCCGCGAGGTCGTCAACCGCCGCCTCCGCAATGTCCCCGGCATCACCCTCCTCGAACCCCTCGATTACGTCCCCTTCGTGGATCTGATGCGCCGCGCCGACGTCCTGCTGACCGATTCAGGCGGCGTCCAGGAAGAAGGCCCCGCCCTGGGCAAGCCTGTCCTCGTCATGCGCGACCGCACCGAACGCCAGGAGGCCGTCGAAGCCGGAGTCGCTCACCTCGTCGGCACAGACCCCGCCGCCATCTCCGCCGCCATCGCCCGAACCCTCGAAACCCTCAATTCGGCATCCCGCGCCAACCCCATTGACAGCCCTTTCGGCGATGGCCGCGCCAGCGCCCGGATCGTGGACCTAATCCACTCATTCCAAAAGAAATAAAATTCCCAAAAAAACTCCGCGCCGCCCCGCTCCCCTCTCTTCCTTCATCCGTTTTCGCCACCTCGCTCCCTATAATTCAAATCGAGGGAGGAGCCCTCCAAATGAAGAGCAACATCATCACCATGCGCGGCGCCGCTGCCGCTGAGCCGGATCCGGACCAGAACCTCGCGGCCTTTCTGCGCCGCCGCATCATCGGACAGGACGAGGCCATCAATGCCATCGCCCCCTACGTTCAGCTCTTCCAATCGGGCCTCGCTCCGGCCGGAAGACCCGCGGGCGTCTTCCTCCTGCTCGGTCCCACCGGCACCGGCAAGACCCGCACCGTCGAGGCCCTCGCCGAAGCCCTCCACGGCCATGAACGCCACATCCTCCGCGTCGATTGCGGCGAGTTTCAGCTCGACCACGAAGTCGCCAAACTCATCGGGGCCCCTCCCGGCTACCTCGGCCACCGCGAAACCCA
>DNFG01000222.1 GCA_003487005.1 Bryobacterales bacterium | reverse complement strand
CGTCAAGAGGTGGGGGGGGCGACGGGGGTCATCGGGGTTCTTGCACGGGCGGCGTCAAGAACCGATTGAGGACATCCAGGAAGCGGGCGCTCCAAGGAGAGGAGGCCCTGACTCTCTGGGGACTAATTCCTCCAAGAAGGGCGAAGGAGTGGTCTCCTTTCGAGTATGGTCCTTTTTTCTCGCAACCGGCCGTCGCCCTCTTCAGGCCAGCAATCAATTCTGCTTTGGGAATACTTTCGATATCGGCGCGACCAGTCAAGGCGGTGCGTTGAAAGCCCGGGCCGTAAAACGATGCAACCCTGTCGAGATCAGCGTAAAACCAGGCTTCCATGGCCTGGACCATCAGATGCAACTGGTCGTTCCCGGCCGCCTCTGGTCGCTGCCATTCATCACCTACCCGCCGCGATACGTGGTCCCAAGGGTTCTGAACCTGCACGGGGCCTTCGCTATCCACAAGGAGAAGGCAGATGCGATCGGCCTCTCGCCGGCGCAGGGCGGTGCGAAAAGACTCGAACGCATTGTGGCGACCGCCACAGGCGACGATGCGGGGCATCCGGCCGGTTAAGCCTGATTTCTCGATAAATTTGCGAAAACCCTCGCGGCAACGGCTATCAAGGGCTTTGTTATGGTCTCCGCCACCCTCGACGTAGAGGATGACGGTCACCAGCGGTTTCCTCCGATATCGCCGCGACGCCACAACTGCCCTAGCCCGTAGGTGGTGAGCCAGTCGGAGAGTTCCTCCGGTGACGTCCGCCTCATTTGGGAACAGCCTTCGACTTTCTCGCAGACGACGACGGCTTCAGGCACATGAGATAACGCATCGACAAGGGTGTCGGAATGGGTGGTCACAATGAGCTGCACACGGTGGGAAGCTTCGATGAGGAGGCTGGCCAAGCTCGGGAGCAAGTCGGGGTGGAGTCCCAACTCCGGCTCTTCGAGGCAGACTAATGGGGGAGGATGGGGGTGACAGAGGATGGCGAGCAGGCAAAGATAACGAATTGTGCCATCAGACAGTCGGGTCACCGGGACTGGGGAGGAGAGTCCCCGGTAGTGCAAAAAGAGTTGAATTGTGCCCCCGTGCACCCTGGTAGAAAAGTCCGCGATCGCGTCGTCTGCGATTCGCAATTTTTCAACGAGGTCGCCACGCAGGTTCGAAGTATGCTCCAGTTCGTTGAGAACCAAGGCCAGGTTTGAGGCATCCTCCCTCAGGAAATCGGATTCGGTATCGGCTGGCTGGGGCCTGCGAGGCTCGGCGCGCCGGCCGAGACTCCATTCACGGTAAAGCTTGAGGTTGGCGTACTGCCGACCGAGGTAAGTCACTTCCGGATACTGATCCGGATCTTTGCGCTGCGAGAGCACAGATTGGTCAACCGGCAGGTCCTCACGCCGCAATTCCCGACGGGCGCGTGGAACCATGGGCAAACTGGTTTTCACATTGAGAACCGGACGGCCCTGCTGATATCGATAATAGAAATAGACATCGTCCTGCTCTTTCGCAGGATCCGGGCTCTCATTTTCAATAGATTCGTCGACAATCTCCAAGCGCTGTGCGACCATTGTGAGCGACAAACGATGCCGAAGGGGTATTTTGCCCTGCGGGTTGTCAACAATCACGTTGATTTCCGCAGTGGGACGGTCCGCCCCTTTCCAAAGCAGGTCGCCGACACCACCGCCGGCCTGGATGGGATCGAGAAGGTTCCTGGGCGCGGCTTGCAGAAGGGAGATGGCTTCGAGGAGATTCGATTTCCCGGAGCCGTTCGGGCCGATGAGGACATTCAGCGCCTTCAACTCCAGTTCGGAAGTTTCCGGCCCGAAGGAGAGCAGATTCCGCAACTGTATTGACCGAAGGAAGCGCTGGGTACCCAACATGACAAGCATCAGTATACCTTTGACGTGATGAAGCAGCGAAGCGCGTGTGGCGGAGTCCAATCCGCAGACGCAGCGAGTCAGTGAGGTGGTGCGTCGGGTGAGTCGAGATGATCGGCGCTCCCGAATGACGCCCGAGGTTGAATTGGAGTAGTTGGGGTTCGCCTTGTCAGGCGAGGAAGAGGCGGGCGGCGGGGTTTTGGGTTTCTTCGGTGTAGGGGAAGTTGAGGTTGGAGAGGAACTGGTTGAAAGATTCGTGGTCTTCCGGGGGGACCTGGATGCCTGTTAAGACGCGGCCGTAGTCGGCTCCGTTGTTGCGGTAGTGGAAGAGGCTGATATTCCAGTTGGGGGAGAGTTGGTCGAGGAAGCGCATGAGAGCGCCGGGGCGTTCGGGGAATTCGAAGCGGAAGAGGCGTTCGTGGTTGACGTGGGGGGCGCGGCCGCCCGAAAGGTGGCGGAGGTGTTGTTTGGCGAGTTCGTTGCCGGCGAGGTCGAGGACGCGGATGCCGGCGGATTCGATGGAGTGGAAGAGGGAGGCGGCTTCTTCGAGGGAGGCGACCTGGAGGCCGACGAAGACCTGGGCGTCGGGGGGGCCGGCGTAGCGGTAGTTGAATTCAGTGACGAGGCGGGGGCCGAGGAGGCGGCAGAAGGTTTTGAAAGAGCCGGGGGTTTCGGGGATGGTGGCGGCGAAGAGGGTTTCGCGGTGTTCGCCGATTTCGGCGCGTTCGGCGACGAAACGGAGGCGGTCGAAATTCATGTTGGCGCCGGTGGTGACGGCGATCAATGAGTGAACCGGAGAGGACTTCTCGCGGGCGGCGAAGGCTTTGAGGCCCGCGACGGAGAGGGCGCCGGCGGGGTCGGGGGCGGGGGGGGGGTCCTCCGAGACATCCTTCTTGGCGGCGGGCAATTCCTCGGGGGGGGCGGGGAGNATTTCGTCGGGCGAGAGGGGGGGGGGGGGGGAGGGG
>DNFG01000386.1 GCA_003487005.1 Bryobacterales bacterium | reverse complement strand
CTTCAGGAGGTCCCGCGCCGTCAACTCCCCGTCGGTCTCCGCCGGGTTGGTCTCCCGGAACAGGTCCACCAGGAAGTCCGACACCCGCTGCGCCGTCGCTGCCTCCTGATTCGCCCGGTCCCGCTCCACCCGGATCCGGTTTGCCTGCACCGCCGTCGTGACCGTGAACACCACCATCAGCGCCACCGCCGCCGCCAGGCCCCAGAAACCGGCCCGGTTCCGCCGGATCAACATCCGCAGCTGATACAGACTGCTCGGGGGCCGCGCCAGGATGGGCAAGTCGTTCGAATACCGGTCCAAGTCCCCCGCCAGCCCTGCCACGCTTTCATAGCGCCGCCTGGGTTCCTTCTCGATCGCCTTCAGGACGATCGCTTCCAGGTCCGCGTCCCACTTCGACGTCCACTCGCCGAACCGCTTCGGCGCTGCCGTCTCAATCTGCCGCAGCGACTCGACCAGACTCCGCTCGCCCCCGTCCAGGTACGGGTGCTGCCGCGTCAGCATCCAGTACAACAACACCCCCAGCGCGTAGACGTCCGTCCGCAAGTCCACCACCGCGTCGCCTCGCGCCTGCTCCGGGCTCATGTACGGCAGACTCCCCTGCACCATCGCCGTCTGCGTCTGATACAGGCTCTCGTCGCCGCCCTCGTCCACGATCCGCGCCAGACCGAAGTCGAGGACCTTCACCAACGGCGACTGCGCGCTCAATGTGTCCAGCGGCGCCAACGTGACCGGCTCCGTCACGATCAGATTCGACGGCTTCAAATCCCGGTGAATCACCCCATTCTGATGGGCGTACGTCACCGCGTCACAAATGGCCCGGAAGAGCCGCAACGGCCCTTCGACATCCGGTTTTCGCAGGCTCTTCAGCGGTCCCAGGCCCTTCACCCACTCATTCAGGGGCTCCCCGTTGACCAGTTCCATCACCAGAAACGGCAGACCGTCCTCGGCCACCCCGGCCTCGAAGATCGTCGCGATCCCGGGATGCTTCAGCCGGGCCAGCGCCTGCCCTTCACGCTCGAACAGGCGCCGGGCATGCTCGGAAGCGTGGCGGGCCGACCGGAGGACCTTGAGCGCCACCGTCCGCCGGGGATTCAACTGCTCCGCTTCATAGACCAGCCCCATTCCGCCTTCGCCCAGCCGCCGCAGGATCCGGTAGTCCTTGACCCACCCCGGCGCCGCCGGGGCAGGCTCCCGCCGCAGATCCGCGACCGCCCCCGCCACCGCCTGCTCCAGTTCATCGCCGGCCGACGCGGCCAGCAGCGATTCCACTTCCGCGCGTAATCCGGCGTCCTCTCCGCACAACTCCTCCAGAAGTGCGGCCCGCTCTGCTACCGGCCGTTCTTCGGCCGCGTGGAAGATCTCCTGAATCCGCTGCCAGCGCTCGGGTGTCATCGTTCCCCCGGCCGCAACTCCTGCTGCAGCCACGCCCGAGCGACCTTCCAGTCGCGGTAGAGAGTTGGCTCCGAGATACCGAGAACAGCCGCCGATTCGGCCGCCGTCAATCCTCCGAAGACCATCAGATCGACGATTCGAGCTTTCCTCGGGTCAAAAGCTTCGAGCCGTTCCAGGGCCTGCTGGACCGCCAGAATGTCCGCTGTCGCTCCCACGCTTCCGGGATCATTGCCAGTCAATGTCACCCGCTGCCAGTCGCCGCCGCGCTTGTCCCGGCCGCGCGACCGGGCGTGATCGACCAGCACCTGGCGCATCTGGCGGCTTGCCACGGCATAGAAGTGACCCCGGTCCTGCCAGTCGACGCCCGTCCCCGACAAGCGCTGATACGCCTCGTGCACCACTTCGGTCGCGCACAGCGTCAAATCGGTCCTCTCGCCCTGCAAATGCCGCGCCGCAATCCGCTTCAACTGGTCATAAACCAGCGGTGTCAAATCGTGTATTGCGGCCGGATCGCCCGCGCGCCAGCGCTCCAGCAGCAACGTGATGGCAGGCAATTCGTCGGGCATCCCCAGACTCTCTGGGCCTAGTCTAACACCCCCCACTTTCGCGCCTTCGCGGGCTTTTGTCCATTGTACGCATACAATAGACAATTCTTTCGGCCAACCAGCCGGTGTCCGCAGCCCCGGCCTCACCCGTAGAGGCCGTCGCGGATATCGTCGCTGGCGCGGGATTTCTTGCGTTCGAGGCGTTCGCGTCGGCGGCGGACCTGCCGGGACTCGGGCTCTTGTTTTGTTGGAGTTGGTGGGTTCGTTCCTTCGGTTTTTGGTGTCAGTTCGTCGGGTTCGGTGCGCCAGGGCTTGCCGGTGCGGGGATCGATCCACTGGATGATGAGCTTGTCGGGTTTGCCGAGTTGGGGGTGTTGGCGGCGGCGGGATTCGAGGGAATTCAGGGTCCGGATGTAGCTGCGTTCGAGCTGGCCGAGCAACTTTTCGAGGGTTTCGCCGTTCTCGAGATTTTCGCCGAGGAGGCTCATGTAGTGGAAATAGCGGGTCCGATTGAAGGCCATTTGGGCGAGGAGGTCGTCTTCGATGGAGTCGGACGGGCGGTAATCGGTGCGGTAGGCTTTGTGGATCCGGTTGTAGTGGTCCTGGAGATCCTTGGGGAAGGCTTCGATGGTTTTGGCATAGAGGCCGGTTTTGAATGAGTTCTTCGAGGACCAGCGTTTGCCGGTG
>DNFG01000153.1 GCA_003487005.1 Bryobacterales bacterium | reverse complement strand
CCAACTGTCCGCCGCCCATCGCGAACTCCAGGACAACTTCGACGGGATGCAGCGCGCGGAACGCCTGTCCGCGCTCGGCCAGCTTTCAGCGGGTCTCGCGCACGAGATCCGCAACCCGCTGGCAGCCATTTCGGGGGCGGCGGGCATCCTGCAGCGCGACGCCGCCACGCCGGAGCGCCGCCAGGAGTGTGTCCGGATCATCGCGAAGGAGGCCCAGCGGCTCGACGGCCTGCTGACGCGTTTTCTTGATTTCGCACGTCCGCGCCCGCCACGCCGCGAGCCGGTGGCTCCGGGAAGCCTGATCGAAGCTGTCCGGGCGCTCACGTCGCATGCCATCCACCGGAAGCCGATCCGCCTTGAAGTCGACATTCAGCCGGGCCTCCCCGCGCTGACCGGCGACCGGGAGCAACTCGAGCAGGTCCTGCTCAACCTCACGATCAACGCCATTCACGCTTCGCCGGAAGACGGCCTCGTGCTGCTGTCGGCCCGGACCGAGGGTACCGAACTGGTGCTCTCGGTTCAGGATGAAGGCCACGGAGTGCCCTCCGAGCACGTCGGGCGTCTCTTCGACCCCTTTTTCACGACGAAGGAAGAGGGCACCGGCCTCGGACTGCCCGTCGCCCATCAGATCGTCACCCAGCTTGGCGGAGCCCTCGCCGCCACCCGCAACCCCGAACGCGGCATGACTTTCGCCATCCGTCTGCCCCTTGACCCCCAGCGCCATGTCCAACCCTCAACGCCAGATTCTTCTCGTGGATGACGACGAGAGCCTCCGCCTCGTCCTGCAGATGCAGCTTGATGAGCTGGGCTATGCCGTCACGGCAGCCTCTTCGGGCGACGAAGCCCTCGCTCTGCTCGAGCGATTCACGCCCGACCTGATCCTCAGCGATATCCGGATGCCGGGGCTTTCGGGTCTCGATCTGCTGGCCCGTGTGCGCCAGTCGGTTCCCGGGGTGTCGATGATCCTGATGACCGCGTATGGCTCCATCCAACTCGCCGTTCAGGCGATGAAAGCGGGGGCCTACGACTTTATTACCAAGCCGGTGGACCACGAAGAACTGGCGGTCCTGCTCCAGCGGGCGTTCGAGCACCGGGATCTGCTTGCCGAAGTGCAGACGCTGCGCGCGACGATCGACCGCAAGTACGGATTTTCGGCGATTATCGGCTCGTCGCCCGTGCTGCTGAACGTGCTGGATCTCGCGGTGCGCGCCGCCGGTTCCGACTCGACGGTCCTGATCCATGGCGAAACGGGGACGGGCAAGGAACTGCTCGCACGCGCGGTTCACTGCAACTCCGGCCGGCGCGACCGGCCGTTTGTCTGCATCAACTGCGGCGCGATCCCCCGCGAACTGCTTGAATCGGAGCTGTTCGGGCACACGAAGGGCTCGTTCACCGGGGCGATGGCACATAAACCGGGCAAAGTGGAATCAGCGCACACGGGCACGCTTTTTCTGGACGAAATCGGGGAAATGCCGCTCGAACTTCAGGTCAAGCTGCTGCGGCTGATCCAGCAGGGTGAAATCGAGAAGATCGGCGCGGTAGCGGCGATTCCGGTCGATGTCCGGATTATCGCGGCCACGCACCGCAACCTGGAAGCGATGATCGAAGACGGCGCCTTCCGGGAGGATCTGTACTACCGGCTGGCGGTGATCCCGCTCGAACTGCCGCCGCTGCGGGAACGGCCGGAGGACATTCCGGAACTTCTCCATCATTTCTTCGCTCGCGCGCGGGAGAAGCACAAGCGGCCCGGCCTGACGCTGCCAGCCGAGTTCATCCCGTACTTCCAGGCCTATCGCTGGCCGGGCAACATTCGTGAACTTGAGAACATCGTGGAGCGACTCGTGGTGCTGGCCCGCCCGGAGGGCCTCACACTGGCGGACCTTCCCGGCGGATTGCGCCAGCAGCGCCCCCCGCTGGAAGCGCTGCAGATCGACCTTCCGCCGGAAGGCATCTCGGTGGACGCGGTGGAGAAGGATCTGATCGTCCGTGCGCTCGAGAAGTGCCACTGGAATCAGACGCACGCGGCGCGGTACCTCGACCTGAGCCGCAAGACGCTGATCTACCGGATGGAGAAGTTCGGGATCCGGCGACCCCGATCCTGAAGGCGGCGGGGATTGGCATCCCGATTGCTAGTTCATTACTGAATGAACCAGTGCCATGTCGAGTAACCCGATTCGCCGTATCCTTTATCCGATTCAAGACAATCCGGCTTGCCGCGCATTTACGCCGCAGGTGATCGAAGTAGCGCGCCGCTTTGGCGCCACGATCGAGTTTCTGCATGTTGTACCCACGCGCCGCGAAATCCGCTCGGGCGAGGCATTCCTGGCGGGTCATACTCGCCCCGGCGTGCCGGTCCGTTGCCGGGTGGCCAGCGGCGCGGTGATTCCGAATCTGTTCGCGGCGCTGGGCACTGGTTCGGAGACGCTGATCATGCTCCCGTCGCGGGCGCTGCCGTTCTGGCGGCGGTGGACGAAAAGGTCCGTGGTGGCTGAAATCGTCCGGTCTTCGCCGGTGCCCGTCTGGACCTCGTGGGGGGGAGCGCCGCCTCCGGACGGTGAATTCCGCCGGGTGGCCGCGGCGGTCGATCTGCATTCGCTGAGCCGCCAGATTCTGCTTGAGTCGGCGGGTTTCGCGGCCCGTTTGGGGTCCGAGCTGGAGATTTTCCACGCCGTTCCGTTCGTCGATGTGGATGCATTGTCGGCCTGTTCGCTGCAGGATTTGCCCGTGGCGCTCTCGCCGGATTCGGCCCGGGCGGGGATCGACCGGCTTCTGCGGATCAGCGGCGTGCCCGCCTCAGTGTATATCGGCCAGGGCGACCCGGCCGAGGTGCTGCCGTCACTTGCGCGGCGCCATCAGGCGGGGCTGCTGATCCTGGGGGTGGGCCGCCGCTGCCCGGGTGAAAACGTGATGGCCACCATCCGGGCGGCGAGGTGTCCGGTGCTCATCCTGCCGCAACTCCGGCCCAGCCCCGCACAACCCGCCCCGGCACAACCGCCCGCGCTGACCTGCGAAGTGTAGCCGTTCCACCCGCCGGCCGGGTTGGGGGGTGCTATAGTCACTTCGAACGAATGTGGAAGGAAGTGAAGTACTTCGGGCGGATGATGTCAGGATGCCGGAGGTTCATCCGGACACCGCGGGCAGGGGATCCGGAGGCGCTCGTGCGGGCGAATCTGGCGCGGCGGGAGGAGAACTTCCTGGAGGGAATGAAACGCGTGGTATTCGCGCGGCCGGAGTGCGTGTATGCACGGCTATTTGCGTGGGCGGGTTGCGAGTTCGGGGACCTGGAGGCGATGGTGCAACGGGAGGGACTGGAGGCGGCGCTGAGGCGGTTGGCGGAGGCGGGGGTCCGGTTGGAACATGACGAGTTCAAGGGAAAGAAGGCGGTGGAGCGGGGCACCCTGCGCATCGAGGCGGGGCCGCGGGACTTCGCGAATCCGCTGGCGCGCGGCGCGCTGGAGACGACGAGCAGCGGTTCACGAAGCCAGGGGACGGTGACACGGCCGAGTGTGGAGTTTCAGGTGTACCGGGAAGCGCAGGACGCGCTGTTTGTGGGGCAGTTTGAGCCGCAAAAGAAGGCGATTTGCGCGGTATTGCCGGTGCTGCCATCGACGGTCGGGTTCAACCGGATGCTGACATTCGAGCGGCGGGGAACGCCGGTCGAAAAGTGGTTCGCACTGGGGGGGACATGGCAGGACTCGGGGCATTACCGGGTGCTGCTGCAGTTGCTGGTGTGGGAGGCGCGGGCGCACGGACTCGGGATTCCGGCGCCGGAGTACCTGGCGCGGGACGATTTCGGGCCGGTGGCGCGGTGGATAGCGAAGCAGCGGGGCGCGGGGCGGGAAGTGCTGTGGATGGGCCCGGTGACGATGGGGGTGCTGACGGCGGCGGCGGCGCGGGAGGCGGGCATTGGTCTGGAAGGGGTGACGTTCCTGTGCGGAGCGGAACCGCTGACGGAGGCGCGGCGGGCGGTGATGGAGGCGGCCGGGGGGCGGGTGTATCCGAGGTATGGCGTGTCGGAGTTGGGCTGGGTGGGCTGCTCGTGCGCGGAGATGACCACGGGCAGCACGGTGCATGTGATGCGCGATTCGATGGCGGTGATCGCGCGGCGGCGGAAGGCTCCTTTGACGGAGGTGGAGGTGGATTCGCTGGCGTTCACGACACTGCTGCCGTTTTCGACCTACGTGCTGGTGAATGTGGAGATGGAGGACTGCGGGACGCTGGGGCCGGCGGAGTGCGGGTGCCGGTTCGCGGCGATGGGATTCACGGAGCAGTTGAGCGGGGTTTACAGTTACGGGAAGCTGACGGGCCAGGGGATCACGCTGCTGGGCGGGGACCTGATCAGCGTGTTGGAGCGGAGCCTGCCGGGGCGGTTCGGCGGAACGCCGGCGGATTACCAACTGCTGGAACTGGACGCGATGGCGGGAGCGATTGTGGAACTGCGGGTGAGCCCGCGGGTGGGGGTGCGGGATGAAGCGGCGGTGCGGGAGTATTTTCTGTCGGAGGTCCGGAGGCTGTGGGGCGGGTCATTGACGGCGCGGCAGTGGGGACAGACGGGGGCGGTGCGGGTGAACTTCGCGGATCCGGTGATGAGCGGGGGGCGGAAGATCAATCCGCTGCATTTATTGGGGTCCGGGCGTGGCACGGACGCGGCGCCGGGGAAGACGCTAAGATAACGGGTTCTGATCATGTGGTTCGCCTGCACGGAGTTGACGGTGGAGTTTGGGAACGGGAGTCTGCCGCAGCGGGCCCTGGCGGATGTCTCCTTCACTTGCGGGCAGGGCGAATTTCTGTCGGTGATCGGGCCGAGCGGATGCGGCAAGACGACGCTGCTGCGGGCGGTGGCGGGGATCGTGAAGCCGGCGGGAGGGGCGATTGAGTGGGAACAGGGGACGGGCGAGCCGTCGGCGCGGTTGATGGTGTACCAGGAGGACAGCCTGTTTCCGTGGATGACGGTTCTGGAGAACGCGGCGTTCGGTCTGGAGATGAAGGCGAGGGCGGCGGGGGAGCGCGAGCAGGCGGCGCGGGCGATGCTGGCGCGCTATGGGCTTGCGGGGCGGGAGAGGGCATATCCACACCAGATCTCGGCGGGGATGAAACAGCGGGTGGCGGTGATCCGGGCGTTTCTGAGCGAGCCGGCGCTGTTGCTGATGGACGAGCCATTCGGGGCGCTGGACAGCCCGACGCGGTTCGCGCTGCAAAGCGACCTGCTGGAGTTATGGAGGGAGAGCGGGAGTTCGGTGTTGTTTGTGACGCATGATGTGGACGAGGCGATCTATCTGAGCGACCGGGTGCTGGTGATGAGCGGGGCGCCGGGACGGATACTGGCGGAGGTGGCGGTGGACCTGCCGCGCGGGGACCGCCGGGACGCTTTGTTCAGCGAGCGGTTTCTGGAGTTGAAGCGCGAGGTGATGGCGCATTTGAACGGGGCGAGCGGCGCCGCGAAGAAAGGGGCGCATGCGGCGTAGAGACCTGATTGGGGGCCTGGGGCTGCTGGCCGCGGGTTGCACATCGACGCGGAAACCGGCGGAATTGCGAGAGATTTCGGTGGCATTGAGCGAGCATTTGTCCACGAGCAGCATGCATCTGGCCGATGAAGCGGGCTATCTGCGCGAGGCGGGGTTCCGGATGAATGTAGTGCGGCTATCGGCGATTCAGGCGGTGCCGCTGCTGGCGGGCGGGCGGCTGGACGCGATTTTGGGGGGCGTGCCGGCGCCGCTGCTGAACGGAGTGCTGCGGGGGATGGCGATCCGGGTCGTGGCGGGGCGCGAGCATGTGAGCCCGGCGTGCGGGGACGGCTATACGTTATACGCGCGGCGGGCGGTGTTCGGCAAAGGCCCGGTGGATCCGCGCAGGCTGAAGGGAAAGCGGTTTTCGATCCGGTCGCGGGGGATCACGGAGTTCATTCTCGACACGTTCCTGAAGGAACTGGGGATGGAGTTGGGGGATGTGGAGAGGATTGACCTGCCACTGCGGGAGTCGCTGGCGGCGCTGGCGAGCGGGCAGATTGACGCGATTTTCGATCCGGAAGTTTCACGGAGCGCACTGGCGGATTCTGGGGAGTTGGTGAAGGTGTGGCGGCTGGCGGACGTGCTGCCCATGCACCAATACTCGTTTGTGATTTTCGGGGAATCGTTATTGAAGACCGGAGTGGAGCCGGGCGCGCGGCTGCTGGCGGCGTACCTGCAGGCGGCGGGTGAGTTTCTGGAAGGGCGGACGCCGCGCTTCATGCGGGAGTTCGCGGAGCGGCATGGACTGGATCCGGAGAAGACGGCGGCGGAGTGCCGGGACACGTTCGCGCGGGATGGCGCGATCGACCGGGCGAGCCTGCAGCGGACGCTCGACTGGCATGCCGGGAAGGGCTACGCGACGGCGCGTCTGGAGGCTGGGCAGTTGGTGGACGAACGCTTTCTGGAGGAGGCGCGGCGCATGCTGGCATCGGGCGAGTGGCGGGGGGGGAGGCACGGCGGGGGGGGGGGGGGGGGGGCGGGGGGGGGGGGGGACGGGGAGG
>DNFG01000468.1 GCA_003487005.1 Bryobacterales bacterium | reverse complement strand
CCGCACTGGTCAGCATTTCAAAATGAGGAGAGCGGTAGATGGTCCAACCGGGGCCCGGTTCCCGGGCCGCCGCCAGGCTGAACAGCAGAAGACTGGCGATGATGAGTCGAGGCACGTTCCTGTTTCCTGCTTTTTCCATCGACCGGAAGGAACGGGAACACTATTGGGATTCCGCCTTAGCCCCCCAATAAGGGGTGTAGCCGGGATCGTCTGGGGGGGGAGGAGGGGCGGGGTGAGGCTTACACGGCTGCCGGATGGCGGCAACCTGCTGAGCAGGTGTGGTTTGCGGAGGGCGGGTCCGGAGCCGGACTAGAGTTGCAGCAGGCGGTATTGACGGAGGAAGTAGACCAGCGGCTGGGCTTCGCCGGTCCCGCCGGCGGATTTCACTTCACCGATGAAGACAGTATGGTCGCCGGCTTCGACGCGATGGACGGTCCGGCATTCGAGCCAGGCGAGGACGCCGGGCAGCAGCGGAGCGCCCGTTTCGGGACCGGGATGCCAGTCGAGACCTTCAAACCGTTCGTCGGCGGGACCGGCGAAGCGGATGGAAAGATCGCGTTGCCGGTCGCTCAAAATATTGATGGCGAAGGAATCGGCGGCGTAGAAGCGGTCGTGGGCGGTGGCGCCGTGGTCGACGCAGACGAGCACCATGGGCGGTTTCCAACTGACGGAGCTAAAGGAGTTAGCGGTCAAACCGTGGGGGCGGCCGCCGGAATCGGTGACGGTCGCGACGGTAATCCCGGTGGCATAGCGGGCGCAAGCTTCGCGAAAAGCGTCCTGGAGCAAGGGTGTCTCTCCCGTGGTTTGGAAATGGGCCGGAGGGGGCGCGCTTGACAAGCTTAAAAACTCAATCATATCATGGGCTTTGCCGCTAAGGCGCAGACGCAGGATGGGAGGCGCTCTTGATCAAGCTGGACATCGTCAACGAAGTCGTCAATCGAACTGGCATTACGAAAACAAAGGCGGAGATGGCGGTGGAGACGGTCTTTGAATCGATGAAGCGCGCGTTGTCGCGTGGAGAGCGCATCGAATTGCGCGGATTCGGGATCTTCAACGTTCGTCCGCGGAAGACGGGGATTGGACGCAACCCGCGCACCGGCGCCGAAGTCGCGATTCCTCCGGGCAAGGCGGTTCGCTTCAAGCCCGGTAAAGAGTTGCAGCAACTCGACTAGCGGTCCGGCGTGGACGCCATCCCATACCGGAGGCTGGCGCTGCAGTTCGCACTGCTGCTGGTCACCTTTCTGACGACCACCGCGTTGGGAACGCGTCTGGCTCACAATTTCGCGGCGGATCTGCCCCCTTTCGACCTCGAAACCGACATTTACATCTTTCTGGCCATCTGGCGTCGTCCGGTGTTGCTGCTGGACGGGTTGCCGTACTCGCTCACGCTGCTGGGCATCCTGCTGGCGCACGAATTCGGGCACTATTTTGCGTGCCAGTTTCACGGGATCCGGGCGAGTTTGCCGTATTTTCTCCCAGTCCCGCTCGGATTCGGCACGTTCGGGGCTTTCATCCGGCTGCGGTCGGCGATCCGGGGACGGGCGGAACTTTTCGACGTGGGGGTGGCGGGTCCGCTGGCCGGGATGCTGCTGACGCTGCCGGCGCTGGGCATTGGTCTGGCCCTCTCGCGGGTGGCGCCGGGGCTTTCCGAGCAAAGCGATGTGGCGTTCGGGACGCCGCTGCTGATGCGTATGGCGGAATGGTTCGTGTTTCCGGGCGTGGCGGCGGCGGACATTAATCTCCATCCGGTGGCGCGGGCGGCATGGATCGGGCTGTTGGCGACTTCGTTCAACCTCCTGCCGGTCGGGCAGTTCGACGGGGGCCACCTGGTCTACGCGCGGTTCGGGGAGCGCCACCGCTGGGTGGCGCTGGCGACGATCGTGGCGCTGCTGGGATTGTGGGCGGTGACGATGTTCCATGGCTGGCTGCTGGTGGCGCTGGTGATGGCCTGGGTGGGCCGGAAACACTTCGCGGTGTTCGACACGACGCCGCTGGGTCCGGGGCGGCGGAAACTGCTGGTCCTGTCGGCGTTGATTTTTGTACTGACGTTTATCCCCGCGCCAGTCCAGTACAATACAGGGCAGGCTTTGCTGCCCTGACATGACGATCTCGGCGACGATCATCACTCGGAACGAAGAGCGGAATCTGCCCCGGGCGATCGAGAGCCTGCGCTGCTGCGACGAAATTCTGGTGGTGGACTCGGGTTCGACGGACCGGACCGTGGAGATCGCCGAGCGTTACGGGGCGCGGGTGATCGAGGCGAACTGGCGCGGGTACGCGGGACAAAAGAATTACGCTTCCGATCAGGCGCGGCACGACTGGGTGTTGTCGATCGATGCCGACGAAGCGCTTTCCGAGGATCTGGAAGGCGAGATCTGGGCGCTCAAGAAAAACGGCCCCGCCTTCGACGCCTACACGGTGCCGCGGATGGCTCAGTATCTGGGCAAATGGATTCTGCATTCGGGCTGGTATCCGGATCGCAAAATCCGTCTGTTTGACCGCCGGAAGGCGCGCTGGGTGGGCGATTATGTCCATGAAAGCGTGTTCAGCGACGGGCGCGTGGGCGCGCTGGAA
>DNFG01000338.1 GCA_003487005.1 Bryobacterales bacterium | reverse complement strand
GTCCGTGTGTTTGCCGGCGATGTCCGAGGTGATGGACTGGTCCACTGCGACGCCAGCCGGATGGCCACCCGTGACCCAAAACTGAACCCCGCCAGCGTGAACGGAAGCGACGGATACCTTTCGCGAAGCACCTCCAGCGCCGCGCGGGCGTCCTCGGTTTCGCCCCGGCCATTGTCGTGTTCGCCCTCGCTAAGATTGACGCCGCGGAAGTTGAATCGCAGCACTACTGCCCCGGCGCGGCGGAGGCCGCGTGCGAGGCGGTAAGTCGCTTTGTTGTGCATTGTGCCGCCGTGGAGCGGGTGGGGGTGGCAGACCAGTGCCGCCTGCTGCGGCTCGCCGCCCCCGGGTTCCTCCAGGAGGGCTTCGAGGCGTCCTGCCGGACCCTCGATCATCAGGGACTCAATCCGCCGGGGCATCAGTTTGAGCGGTAGTTGGTGAACTGCATATCGATCCCGAAGTCCTTTGATTTCAAGAACGCGATCACATCCTGGAGCGTGTCGCGGTCCTTGCCCGCGACCCGGACCAGATCGCCCTGGATCGACGCCTGGACCTTCTTCTTCGTCTCCTTGATCGCCTTGACGATTTCCCGGGCCTTTTCCGTCGGGATGCCGTTCTGGAGCGTCACTTCCTGGCGGACACTCGATCCGGCGGCAGGGATGATCGTGCCGTAGCTCAGCGCCTTCAGCGGCACCTTGCGCTTGATCAGTTTGGACTCGAGAATCTCGATCACCGCCTTCAGCTTGAATTCATCGGCTGAAGCCAGGGTCAGTTTGTACTCTTTCTCGTTCAGCTCGATCTCGCTCTTCGACCCCTTGAGGTCGTAGCGGGTCTGGATCTCTTTCAATGCCTGTTGCACGGCATTGAGCACCTCGGGCATTTCCACGAGGCTGACGATGTCAAATGAATTGTCGGGCATAGCAGATCTTCTTTTATATCAATGGCCCAGCGCGATCAGCACCTTCTCGGTGATCTCCTGGATCAGCGCGGGCATGGAGCGGTCGAGAGCCAGGGTCACGGCAGCGCGAACCCGCTCGGGGTCGATCTCTGGCGATTGGAGCGGCTGGGGCGGCGGCACAGGGGTGGTCGGCATCGCCGCCTCTTCCGCCTCCGAGAACAGTCCCCGGGCGTAGCGCGCCCGGTCCACCAGAGGCTGGATCGTTTCGAGGACCATGGAGGCCTCGAAGGGCTTTTTGAGCACGGCATCAGCTCCAGCCGACTTCGCTTCTTCCTCGTCCACCGGCTCCAGCAAACCGGCGATCAGGACCACGCCGGCATGGCGAAGGTCCGGGTCACTGCGGATCAACCGGCACAGATCGTAGCCCGATCGGCCAGGGAGAAAGACGTCCACCAGCACCAGATCGGGCTGCAATTCGGTCAGTTTGGCCGCAGCGTCGTCTCCATGGACGACCGTGACAACCTCGAACCCCTCTTCGCGGAGGATGCGCTCGCCCATGCGCTGCGCGTGGGGGCTATCGTCGGCGAGCAGAACGCGGGTGCTCATTTGAAGTGTGACTACTGCTTCGGAGGCGCGGGCGTCTTGGGGTCCGCCGGCGGCTTCGATTCTTCCGGCTTGGGGGCATTGATGCGGGCGTCCGGCAGCGAATCCAACTGATCGGAGGCCCCGCTCACAGGTGAAGCCGTCACGTCGGTCACGCCGCCCTCCCCGGTCACCGGAATGCTCACCGGGAGAGTGGGCCGCAGGCGGGTCATCGTCGGCTCGCCCGACTTCGCGGCCATGCTGACGTCCGGACCTCTGGAAATGAACCCAAACGAGCGGCCCATGAAGCCTTTGGGTGTGGCGTTCTCGATTTCGTATTTCTGCCGGGCGTAGGCCACGGGATCCGGCTCGGGGATATCCGCTTCCATCGTGGTCAACTGCTTTTTGGCCTGTTCGACCAGCGGGCTCAAGGGGTAATCCCGCACGATACGCTGATACGCCTGAATCGACCGGGCACGGAAAGCGGGTCCCAGCCGTCCGTAACTGTCCGCCAGCTTCCAAAGCGCGTCATCCGCCTTGCTGAAGAGAGGATAGTGGTCGGTCATCGCCTGCAAGCGGTTCGCAGCCGGGACGAATGCCCCCTTCTGGTGGTAGAAAGCTCCGACGCGGTACTCACTTTCGCTGATCGCCTCCTGGACTTCGCGGAGTCTTTGGGCAGCCATCGGAGCGAAGCGCGAGTTGGGGAACTGGGTCAGGATCTGCCGGCATTCGTCCTCGGCGCGGAGCATGTGTGCCGGGTCCCGGTCCGGCTTCTCCATCTGCCGGTAGTGGATGTCGCAGATGCTCATCTGCGCTTCGGCCGACTCCTCAAGAGTCGGGTAGAACAGGATGAAATCCTTATATTCCGCTTCCGCCTGCGCCCAGCCGTGGGCGCCACCTTCGCGCATCCAGGAGTCCGCGATCGCTAATTTCGACTTAGCGAGGAACTCCGAAGTGTCGTAGGTGTTCATCAGGGTGTTCAGGGTCAGGCGCGCGATTTCGTAGCGGCCCTTCTCGATGTCGCGGATCGCCTTGTCGAAGAGAACTTTGTCCGGTTGCTCAGTGTCCGCGGTGATCGGGTTCTCGTACTTGCGGCCCCGGCACCCGGCGCCGGCCACGAGGGCCAGCAGCACAAGCACGCTCAGCGCCGCGCGGAGCGGGGAAAACCTTGTCTGCCGTTGCATCGTCAATCGCTTATCCTTTGCCGTTCGGATTCATATTGAGTCGAGCGGATCCCCGCCTCGGGGAGTCAGGCGCGCCCGGCCACGGCCCGTTGGGCCGTCTCACGCAAATCCCTGACCGCCTGTGCGGGATCGGGTTTGCCAAACACGCTAGAACCGGCGACGATCCAATCGACACCGGCCTCCGCCACACTACTTACATTATCCAATGTTACGCCGCCATCGATCTCGATGGCGAACGTCCAACCCTCACGATCCCGCCACTCGCGAAGCGAGCGCGCCTTATCGAGCGCGTAGGGGATCAGTTTTTGCCCTCCAAACCCCGGATTTACACTCATCAACAGTACAAAATCAACGATGGGGAGGACATGTTCCAGGGTGCCGAGGGGCGTCGCCGGGTTCAGCACGGCTCCCGCGCGCGCACCTTCGCTCTGAATCAGGCGAAGTGTCCGGTCCAGGTGCGGGCAGGCTTCCTGGTGGACCGAAACGCAATCCGCGCCGGCAGCGATGAACATGGGGGCGTACCGGTCAGCGTCCTCGATCATCAAATGAACATCCAGAGCCAGTTTCGTCGCTTTCCGGACGCTCTCGATCACCGGGATTCCGATGGAAAAATTGGGCGCGAAGTGCCCGTCCATGACGTCCAGATGGAGCATGTTCAAGCCGCCGCGCTCGGCTTGAGCGATGTGCTCGCCGAGGCGTGCGAAGTCGGCGGCCAGAATGGAAGGCAGGATCTCGATCATGGAGCGCGAATGCCCTCAGCTTACCATGATGGCGATCGACGTCACTCCGGGCGGCGCTGTCCGGGAAGTAGAATATAGAGCGAATGAACGCATTGATGCAGGCGCGTCGCGGTCCGGCAGTTCGCCGCGAGGCTACGATGCGGCGTGCCGATCCCCCGCGGCCGCGTCCTCATCAAAGGCCCGTCTCCGCAGATCTCCGGGGTCGCCTGCAGAGATGAAGCGACGGTTCCTCGTCCGCGGCATCCGCCAAGTGGTGACCCTTCGCGGCCCGGCAGGGCCTCGCCGCGGCGACCAACTCGCTGACCCCGCGGTCATTTCCGACGGAGCGATGCTGATCGACCATGGCCGGTTCGTCCAGGTGGGGCCTACCGCCCGGATCGAGAATCTGACCGAAGCCCGTGGCGCGGAGGAACTCCCATGCCCAGGCAATGTCGTCATTCCGGGCTTTGTCGATGCCCACACGCACCTCCTCCATGGGCCGGCCCGGATCGAGGAGTTCGAGGCCCGGATTCGGGAGGGTCGCCCCGGAAAAGGAGTCCACGCGAACGAAGGCGTCTTCGCCACAATGCGTGCCGTGCGAGCGGCGCCAGCGGCGCGCCTCCGAATTCAAGCCGTCCGCGCGCTTCGCCAGGCCGCCTCGTTCGGATCGACGACTCTGGAGGTGAAGTCCGGCTACGGTCTCGATGAAGCGACCGAGACCAAGATGTTGCGCCTGTTGAAGACGCTCCACGGTCACCCGCTGAGTATTGTGCCGACTTACCTGGGCCTGCACGTCCTGCCTCCTGAATTTGACGGCCGGCCCGCGGAGTGGCTCGACTTCGTACTTCGCAGGCAACTCCCGCTGGTGGCACGCCGGCGTCTCGCCCAGTTTGCCGACGCCGGCGCCGACCCGCAGAGCTTCAGCCTGGAACAGATCCGGCGATTCCTGTCCGCGGCCCGGATGCACGGTCTGGGTCTCCGCCTGCACGTCCCCCCCAACGCCCACGCCGGTGCGATCGCGCTGGCCGCTGAGCTTGGCGCCACGAGCGTGGACGGACTCGAAGCCGTGACTTCCGCGGAGATGGACCTCCTGGCTCGCACGTCCACAATTGCCGTCCTTCTGCCCGGCCGGACTTTCCACCAGGGGTCAGGCCGGTTTGCCCGGGCTCGCTCCATGATCGAAGCGGGCGCCGCGGTTGCCCTCGCCACCAATTTCAATCCCGGCACCAGTCCCTCCTGTTCGATGCCCTTTGTTCTATCCCTCGCCTGCACGCAGATGGGGATGACCCCCGGTGAAGCCCTGGCCGCAGCCACAATCAACGGCGCACATGCCCTCGGCATCGCCGCGGAGGCCGGTTCGCTCGAACATGGCAAATGGGCCGATTTCGTGGTCCTGGACGCTTCCGACTACCGGGAGTTGCCATACTACTTTGGAATGAACCTAGTCGCGATGACCGTCCGCCGGGGCGAAGTCATCTACCGCCGGGAGGCCTGTTGATGTCTCAGCCGCTGGTCGAGTGTGTGCCCAATTTCTCGGAGGGCCGAGACCGCGCCGTGGTGGACGCCATCGCCGAGGCCATCGGAGCTCACCCCGGGGTCCTGCTGCTGGACCGCGA
Organism: Bryobacterales bacterium; assembly: GCA_003487005.1. Classification (GTDB taxonomy): domain Bacteria; phylum Acidobacteriota; class Terriglobia; order Bryobacterales; family Bryobacteraceae; genus PNKE01. The sequence goes on along the minus strand of DNFG01000338.1, from coordinate 796 downwards.
AATGGACCCCGATCACCATCGCTCCGTCCTCACCTTTGCCGCCCCGCCGGGAATCATCGTTGAAGCGGCGGTGGCGGGTGTTGCCCGGGCCGCGCAGTTAATCGATCTGAATCACCACAGGGGGGTGCATCCCCGGCTGGGCGCCTGCGACGTACTCCCCTTCGTGCCATTGCAAGGAGTCACGCTGGACGAGTGCGTCCGTCTGGCCGGGCAGGCGGCCGAGGCGGTCTGGCAGCGTCTGGGCATCCCGGTCTATCTGTATGAAGCCGCGGCCCGCCGGCCCGAGCGTGCGCGGCTCGAAAACATCCGGCGCGGCGAGTTCGAGGGCGTGCGGGAGGCGGTCCTCCATGACCTCGATCGCCGCCCTGATATTGGCGGTCCCGAACTCCATCCCACGGCCGGCGCATTGACGACTGGCGCCCGTCCCTTCCTGATCGCCTGGAATGTCAACCTGAATACACCTGATGTCTCCGTCGCGAAGCGGATCGCTCACAGCATCCGCCAGTCTTCGGGCGGGTTTCCCTGCGTCAAGGCACTGGGACTCCCGCTGGAATCGAGGAATCTCGCCCAAGTCTCGATGAACCTCACGAACTTCGAGGTCACCCCCGTTCACGCCGTCTTCGAGGCGATCAAGGCCGAGGCTGCCCGGGATGGCGTAGCCATCGCCGGCACCGAGATCATTGGGTTGATCCCGAAAGCGGCGATCGAGGGTGCTGCCGGGCATTTCCTTCAGATTGAGGACTTTCGCCCTTCGATGATCCTGGAAAACCGGGTGGCCGAGGTCAGCGAAGGCCAA
>DNFG01000355.1 GCA_003487005.1 Bryobacterales bacterium | reverse complement strand
CGTCATCCTCGTCAGCGGCCCCGTCTCCCTCGCCCCCCCTGAAGGCGTCACTCTCGTCCCCGTCCAGACCGCCGTCGAGATGTACAACGCCGTTATGGACCACCTCGACCCCGCCACCATCATCGTCAAAACCGCCGCTGTCGCCGACTACCACATCGCCGATATCCCCGCGCAAAAAGTCAAAAAGACCGCCATGCGCCTCTCCCTCGAATTCGACCCCACCCCCGACATCCTCGCCGAACTCGGCCGCCGCAAACAGGACCGCCTCCTCATCGGCTTCGCCGCCGAAACCGAAAATATGGTCGCCGAAGCCCGGCGTAAACTCAAAAGCAAAAACTGCGACATGGTCGTCGGCAACCTCGTCTCTTCCAGCGACGGCGTCGGCTTCGAAAGCGACGACAACGAAGTCGTCCTTGTCACCCGCACCGGCGACACTCTCCCCCTCCCCCTCGCCCCCAAACGCCAGATCGCCGACCAGATCCTCGACCAGGCGCTCAAACTCCGCCTCGTACTCCATGCCGAAAGGACCTGACGCGGCTGCCATGGACCGCGATACCCTCCGCCGCCACCTCGAGTTCTACCGCGACCTCGGCATCCGCGACCTCCTCGTCGATCCCTCCGCTCCCGCTCCCGCCGTCCAGCCCCAGCGGCCCGCTCAAGTCATTCCCTCATCTCCCTCTCCAGCAAATCCCCGACCACCTCTCAGCCCAATTCCTTCGCCAAAACAGATGACTCCCCCCCTCATTCCCATAGGTCCCGATAATGACAATCTCGATCAGATTCGACATGATATCGGTGACTGCAAACGCTGTCGCTTGTGCGAGGGCCGCAACCGGATCGTTTTCGGTTCGGGGAACGGACAGGCGAGGCTCGTGTTTGTAGGCGAAGGGCCCGGGGCCGACGAAGATGCACAAGGCATGCCCTTCGTCGGCCGGGCCGGTCAACTGCTCACCCAGATGATCGATGGCACCGCCGCCAAAGAAGGTCTGGCTATCCGCCGCGGCGACGTCTACATCGCCAACGTCGTCAAATGCCGCCCCCCCGAGAATCGCACCCCACTCCCCGATGAAATGGAAATCTGCGGACAGTTCCTCTTCCGCCAGTTGATGGTCATCCGCCCCAAGGCCATCGTCTGCCTCGGCGCCACCGCCGCCAAGGCCCTCCTCGGCCTCAAGGAAGGCATCACCCGAATCCGCGGTCAGTGGCACACCTGGCGCGACATCCAGGTCATGCCCACCTACCATCCTTCGTACCTCCTTCGCCCCTACAACCAGAACGCCAAACGCGAAGCCTGGGAAGACCTCAAGAAAGCCCTCCACTACGTCTATGACTGAGCGCGGCCTCTTTATTACCTTCGAAGGCGTCGACGGCTGCGGCAAATCCACCCAGATGCGCCGTCTCGCCTCCGCCCTCCGCGCCCACGGTCACACCGTCGTCGAAACCGTCGAACCCGGCGGCACCCCCATCGGCGCCCAGATCCGCGCCATCCTCCTCGACCCCGCCAACGCCGCCCTCGGCCCCCGCGCCGAACTCCTCCTCTACTTCGCCGCCCGCGCCCAAAATGTGGACGAAATCCTCGAACCCGCCATCGCCCGCGGTGAAATCGTCCTCTCCGACCGCTGGACCGACTCCACCCTCGCCTACCAGGGCTGGGGCCGCCAACTGGGCGAGGATGTTGTCCAGTCCCTCGACGCCATCGCCTGCCGCGGCCGCCGCCCCGATCTCACCCTCTGGGTCGATGTCGATGTCGACCTCGCCCTCGCCCGCGCCGGCGCCCGCAACTCCGCCGAAGCCAATACCGCCAACCGCATGGACTCCCAGCAGCGCGACTTCTATCTCCGCGTCGCCGATGCCTATCGCGCCCTCGCCGAACGCGAACCTGTCCGCGTCCGCCGCGTCGATGGCTCCGGCTCCCTCGATGCCGTCTTCCAGGCGGTCTGGTCCACCTTCCAAACCTGGAGAGCCCGCCATGTTCGATAACTTCTTCGGCAATCTCTCCGCCCAGCACGCCCTGGCGACCATGATCGCCACCGAACGCATCCCCCAGACCCTCCTCCTCTCCGGCGTCAACGGCGTCGGCAAGGCCACCCTCGCCCGCCGCTTCGCCCAGCGCCTCCTCAACCACCCCGAACGGATCGAAGCCGACGACCTCTCCCTCGATTCCAACCGCGCCCTCATCGCCGAACGCGAAAAATGGCCCTCCGACAAACGCTCCAACGACCCCCTCCTCTTCTCCTCCCACCCCGACTTCATCACCTTCTGCCCCGAAGGCCCCCTGCGCCAGATCTCCATCCAGCAAATGCGCCAGCTCCGCGAACGCGCCCAGCTCCTCCCCCTCAGCGGCCGCCATCGCGTCTTCCTCGTGGACCAATTCGACCGCACCAGCCAGCAGGCCGCTGACTCCATCCTCAAAACCCTCGAGGAACCGCCCCCCCACCTCATCCTCCTCCTCACCGCCGAAAACGCCTACGATCTGCCCCCCACCATCCGCTCCCGCTCCATCCAGATCCACCTCTCCCCCCTCTCCGACGCCGAAATGCGCGCCTTCGCCGCCGCCCGCCATCTCGCCGATCTCGACGAACGCCTCGCCCTCGCCGCCGGTTCCCCCGGTCTCGCCCTCACCCTCGACCTCGCCGCCGAAAAAAAGCGCCGCGACACCATGCTCGCCCTCCTCGAAGCCGCCGCCGGCGCCACCAGATTCGCCGCCTGGGTCAAACACTCCGAGTCCTTCATCGCCAGCAAGTCCGAAAAGATGGACCTCTCCTTTCGCATCCTCTACTCGCTGCTCGAAGACATCCTCACCCTCCGCTACGGCGCCGGTGAAGTCCGCAATCGCGATGTCCGCCCCGCCCTCGAAGCCCTCGCCCAGCGCGTCTCTTTCGACTGGCTCCGCCAGGCCACCCAGCGCATCGACGAAATGGCCGGACTCCAGCGCCGAAACGTCCAGAAAGGCCCCACCCTCGACGCCTTCGTCGTCCACCAGCGCGCAATGATGTCCTGACCTCCGGGACGGACCCCTCCCCGGAGTGCGGCGGGCGTTCATCCAACTGAGTACGGCTTCCGTTGCGCCGGAGGCCGGACTCTGCAAAGACACCTCCCGCGACGCCGCCGGCGCGACGCCCCCTCATTCGCCACCCATGAACGGCCCGCATGAACCGGTCGGCGCCGGAGCGCTGATGTAAATTCCGGGCTCAATGCATTGACGATCTACATATCATGACATACGATACATGCAGGAAGGCTAGGCAATGAGCGTAAAGAAACCCGATCTCCTCCAAGGCACGCTGGACCTCCTGGTCCTGAAGACACTCGCACAAGGGCCTCAGCACGGCTACGGCATCGCCCAGAAGATCCTGCTGTCGTCCCGCCAGCTCATCGATGTCCAGCAGGGTTCGCTCTACCCGGCCCTGCACAGGCTCGAGCGCAAGAATCTGGTGACGAGTGAATGGCGCGAGTCCGATGCAGGCCGCATGGCGCGCGTCTACTCGCTGACCAAGGCCGGTCACGCCTGCCTGGCCAGCGAGATCGAGCAATGGTCCCGCTATTCGGCGGCCATCAACTGGGTACTCGAGGGCTAATCCGCCATGTGGCGTCTCTGGAACAAGCCCGACCGGGATCTGGATCGCGAGATCTCCTTCCATCTGGAAACCCTGGCTGACTCCTATCAGCGGCAAGGCATGTCGCGCGAAGAGGCAATGCGCACGGCGCGGCGCGAGTTCGGCGGCGTCGAGCCAGTCAAGGAGGCCTGCCGCGACATCCGCTGGTCGAGGCCCCTGGCTGAACTGGCGCGCGATATCCGCTTCGGCTGGCGCATGATGCGCCGCGCCCCTGCCATCACCGGCGCCGCCCTGCTCTCTCTCGCCCTCGGCATTGGCGCTACCACTGCCATCCTCACCCTGGCCGATGTGCTGCTCTGGAGGACCTTGGGCGTCCCCGAACCCGGGCAGCTATCCGAGGTATTCTGGGCGTCGAAACAACGCACGGGCTTCAATCGCCGCTCTGTCGGCAGCGTTCACAAGGACGGCGCTCTCTTGGTGGCCGACTTCTTCAGCAGCCAGGGCCTGGACGCGCTGCGCGCCTCCGCCCAAGGCAAAGCCGGGATCGCCGCGCAGATGGGCACCTTCAGGGTCAGCGCCAGCTATGACGACCAGTTGAGCGTTGCACAGGTCCGGCCTGTCTCAGGCAACTTCTTCTCGGTTCTCGGCATACAACCCGCCCACGGCCGCGTCCTGAATGAGCACGACGATTCGCCCTCCGCGGCCCCGGCAGTCGTCCTCAGCCACCGGTTCTGGTCCGCGAAGTTCGGCGCATCCCCCGCTGTCGCCGGCCGGTCCATCAGGATCAACAATCACATGTACGAGATCGCGGGCGTCTTGCCCGCGGAGTTTCGAGGCATCGTCCCGGCCGAAAATGTCGAACTCTATTCGTCCATCTGGCAGAGTCCGCCCTTTCTTGAACCCGACAGCAACTTTCGTGCCAGTGCGGTCGATCCCACCTGCTGGTGGCTTCACCTCATCGCACGCCGCGCCCCGGGCGTCTCCGAGGCCCAACTCCGCGACATCCTGGATGCTGGTTTCGCCGCAAGCTGGCCGAAGGCCCCGGAGTCCGCCGAGGCCACGCCGCATATCCGGTTGAGCAATGCTCGCCGCGGTCTTGGCTCCATCCGCCGCAGTCTCGGCAACCCCATCTTGATCCTTCTCGGACTGGTTGTCCTCGTCCTCGTCGCCGCCTGCGCCAACATTGCCAACCTGATGCTGGCGCGCTCCGCCAGCCGCGAAAAGGAAGTGGCTCTCCGCATCTCGCTGGGCTGTGGACAGGCTCGATTGCTGAGGCAGTTCCTCACGGAGAGCCTGTTGCTGGCCACGATTGGCGGTCTCCTTAGTATTCCGGTTGCTGCTGGAGTCCTCTCGATGCTGCCTGGGTTCACCCCGATCCAGGGAACCGAAATGGCGATTTCCGCCACGCCCGATCCCAGATCCTTGGCTGGAGCGGCGGTCGTCACCGGCTTGTCGGCCCTCCTGTTCGGGCTCTACCCTGCCTGGCGCGCCGTCAGGATCGACGCCGGGCCGGCACTGAAGGAAGTCACCGGCCGTTCAGCCGCACATCTCCGCTCGCGATGGGCGCCGGCCAGGCTCCTCGTCCTGTTCCAGGTCGCTCTCGGCGTCGTGCTGGTCACCGTCGCCGTTCTCTTCACCGGAAACCTCCTTGAGATCGTCAGTCGCGAAACGGGATTCGACCGGGGCAACACGATTCTCTGCAAAGTCAGACCCGGTGACCAGGGCTACCTTGATGATCGGCTGAAGTCCTTCTACTCGACTCTCGAGCAGCGCCTCAACGATGTCCCCGGCGTGGAAAGCGCGGGCCTGTCGATCACCGGCCCGATGTCCGGTGGCGGGGGCTGGTCGGACCTGGCCCGGCTCTCCAATGGAGACAAGTTCGAGACTGCCGTTCACCACGTGAGCCACCGCTTTCTCGATGCCATGCGCGTTCCCGTCACCGCCGGCAGGATGTTGACCAGGCAGGATGTCGAATCCGGGGGCCGGGTCGCCGTGGTCAGCCAGGACTTCGCCGCACGCCTTGGCCTCCCATCGCCGCTCGGCGCGCGCTTCACCATGGGTTTCGGAGAGGATGTCCAGTACGAAATCGTCGGTATCGCACGCAACGCCACCTACACGGACCTCAGACACACTCCGCTCGTGGTCTACATCCCCTTTGACTTCGGCGTGCCCACGGCCCAAGTCGTTCTCAACTCTTCGATCCCGCCGGCCGGGATCATGCCGGCCGTGCGCGACGCGGTCAATGGGATCGACCGGGAGGTGCCGCTGGTCGACGTCTTCACCATGGAGCAGCAGATCTCCCGCACGCTCCACCGCGAACGCCTGTTCGCCTGGCTCTGCGGCAGCTTCGGCGTTCTCGCGCTTGTGCTGTGCATGGTTGGCCTCTACGGACTGATGTCGCACACGACGGCGCGCAGGACGCAGGAGATCGGCATCCGCATGGCCATGGGCGCCACGCGCGGGGGCGTGGTCTTCCTTGCTCTCGGGAATGGCCTTGCCCTCGCCCTTGGCGGCCTCGTCCTCGGCGTGCCGCCCGCCGTCTATGCCTTGCGCCTCGCCGAACGGCACCAGTTGATTCCCCAGGGGCCTTTTCCCCTTGCCGCGCTCGCGTCAGCCATGGGACTCATCGCCCTCTCCGCGACTCTCGCCGTCCTGTTGCCCGCCCTGCGGGCAGCCAGAATCCAACCTGCCCAGGCCTTGCGCCGCGCATAACCGCGCCGGCCCCGGACGGGTCCGCCCATTGCCGCCGGGGCCGCCGGGGACCGCCTGACCCCTCCCGCTACCCCGCCTTCACCGGATTCCGCAGCATCCCGATCCCGTCAATCTCCACCTCCACCACATCCCCCGCCTTCATCGCCGTCGTCGTCCCCGGCGTCCCCGTGAAGATCACGTCCCCAGGCTCCAACGTCACATACCGGCTGATCTGCTGCACGCACGTCGGACAATCAAAAATCAGATCCGACAACACCTGCTTCTGCTTCGTCTCCCCGTTCACCCGCAACTCAATCCCCGACCGGCCGATGTCCAGCCCCGTCGCGATCATCGGTCCCATCGGCCCGAACGTGTCCGAACCCTTCGCCCGCCACCACTGCAAATCCCCCTTCTGCCAGTCCCGTTCGCTCACATCGTTCCCGCACGTGTACCCGAAAATCCCCGCCTGCGCCTCCGCCAGCGACGCATTCTTCAACTTTTTCCCCACTACAATCACCAGTTCCGCCTCGTAATGCACGTTTTTCGCATCGCGCGGAATCAGAATCGGATCCCCCGGATTCTGCAGGCACGTCGTCGGCTTGAAGAAAATCTCCGGCTGCTTTGGAACCGGCCTCTCCCCCAGATGGCTCCGGTAGTTCAGCCCCACCGCGATCACCTTCGGCGGCTCCATCGGGTACAGCAGTTTCACCGACGACGACGGATGCACGGCCCCGCTAAAGACATCCCCCGCCAGCGGCGAACCCCGTAACTCCCGGATCCGTCCCCCATCCATCAATCCGTAGGCCGTCCGGCCATCCTTGAGAAACCGGACATAGCGCTTCACTCCCTCACTCTGCTGCGCCAGGGCAGCCAGAGGCAGGGCAAAAGTCGAACGGCGTGTGATCTTCATGGTCCTAGGCATTATAATTCGGTTGACCATGAACCGCAGAACCTTCTCCGCCTCCCTCCTCTCCCTCCCTCTCGCCGCCCAGCCCCAAACCCGCCTCAAAGCTGCCTTCCTCGGTCTCCAGCACTCCCACGCCTTCGACAAACTCCGCCTCGTCCAGGCACACCCCCGTTACACTCTCGCCGGCGCCTGGGAACCCGATCCCGCCGTCCGCGCCAACTACAAAAAACTCCCCCCCTTCCCCTGGCTCTCCAAAGATGCCATCCTCAACGACCCCTCCATCTCCGCCATATTCATCCAGTCCGAAGTCAAAACCCACGGCCCCCTCGCCCTCGACGCCCTGCGCGCCGGCAAGCACGTCCACATCGAAAAACCACCCTCCGAAACCCTCGCCGAATTCCAGCAGATCGTCCAGATCGCCCGCTCCAAAAACCTTCGCCTCCAGACCGGCTACATGTGGCGGTTTAACCCCGCCGTCGCCCGCGCCGTCGAAGCCGCCCAAAAGGGCTGGCTCGGCGACATCTACCACATTCACGCCCGCATGAATACCCTCATCGACGCCCGCAGCCGCCCCGAATGGAACCTCTTCTCCGGCGGCCAGATGTTCGAACAGGGCGCCCATCTCACCGACATCATCGTCCGCATCCTCGGTAAACCCGCCAAAATCACCTCGTTCTTGCGTCACGATGGCGCTTTTAACGACACTTTGAAGGACAATACCGCCGCCGTCTTCGAGTACCCCCGCGCCTTCGCCCTCCTTGTTTCCAGCGTCCTCCAGCCCGGCGCCGGTCGCCACCGGACCCTCGAAATCCTTGGCTCCAAGGGCTCCGCCATCGTCCGCCCCATCGAGCCCCCCTCCCTCGAAATCGACCTCACCGAATCCGCCGGCCCCTACCAGCAAGGCCACCAGAAGGTCGCCCTCCCCCCCTATCAGCGCTACACCGGCGACATCGACGAACTCGCTGCCGCGCTCCTCGACGGCAAGCCCATGCTCGTCTCCCTCGACCAGGAACTCGCCATCCAGGAGACCCTCCTTCGCGCTTCCCTCATGCTCCCGTAACCTGAGCCCGCTATACTGTCCTACATCATGCTGTTTCGCCGCCTGCTCCTCGTCTGCGCACTCCTCTGCGCTGCCCCCCTCTACGCCCAGGAACTCGCCATCCAGGAGACCCTCCTTCGCGCTTGCCTCATGCTCCCGTAACCTGAGCCCGCTATACTGTCCTACATCATGCTGTTTCGCCGCCTGCTCCTCGTCTGCGCACTCCTC
>DNFG01000307.1 GCA_003487005.1 Bryobacterales bacterium | reverse complement strand
CTCTCCCTCGCCAAGCGCATGCAGAGCCGTGATCTCGCCGGCACCAATGAAGAGTTCAAAACATTTGGCCGCGAAATGGAACTCGCCTCCAAGTCCATGCTTGCCGCCTCCGAACAACTTCGCAATCAGCGCTGGCGCGACGCCCTCCCCGCTGAACAAAAAGCCCTCCAGCACATCCTTCGCGCCGAATCCGTTTTCCGCCAGATCCAGGTCGCCTTCGGTCAGCAGGGCAGCGGCGGCGGTGGCGGCGGCGGTCAGCAGCGCGACCTCGAAAGCCTCTTTGACCTCGAACTCGACACCGAAAAGAACCAGTACGAGACCGCCCAAAGCCCCCTGGGCGGTGCTGGCGGCTCCCAGCGCGAACGCGAGATCGACGAGGCCGTCAAACGCCTCGAAGAACTTGCCAAACGCCAGCAGAAACTCGCCGAACAGCAGCAACAGCAGAAACAGCAGTCCTTCCAGCAGCGCTGGGCTCAGGAGATGCTCCGCCGGGAAGCCGAAGAACTCAAACGCAAGATGGAGGAGATGTCCAACCCGATGCAGGGCACCTCCCAGTCCGCCCAGAGCCAGCAGCAACAGGGCCAGCAGGGCCAGGGCTCTCCCACCAAAGGCGGCCAGCCCGGCCAGCAGGGCCAGCAAGGCCAGCAGCAGGCCGGTCAACAAGGTCAACAGGGACAGCAGGGCCAACAGGGACAGCAGGGCCAGCAGGGCCGCCAGTCCCAGCCCCAGCAACGCTCACTCAGTCAGATGGCCACCGGCCGCCAGGCCACCGACCCCCGTCTGGAACGCGCCATGAAAGAAGTCGAACGCGCTCTCGATGACATGCGCCGCGCCCAGCAGGGCGGAAGTCAGGCCAGCGACCCCGAAAGCGCCCGCCGCGCCGCCGAACGCCTCGCCGAAGCCCAGGGCGCTCTCGGTGGCATGCGGCGCCAGGAAACCGGATCCAAAATGGACTCCATCGCCTCCCGCGCTCAGGACCTTGCTGAGCGCCAGCGCGCCTTCGAAGAACGCCTGAAGCAGGCTTACGGAGCCCCCCAGCAGCCCGGTCAGGCCGGCGCCGCCCCCCGGAAAGCCCCCGGCCGGACTCCCAGCCAGGAGAAAGCCGAAGCGGCTCAGTTCGCCGACGAGAAGCAGAAAATGCTCGAAGACTACCAGCAGCTTGAACGCGAAATGCGCGAGGCCACCCGCTCCATGGCCACCAGCGAACGCGCCGCCGCCTCCCGCCTCCGCGACGCCCTCGGTGAAGCCCAGCAAAACGAACTCGGCCTCCGCATGAAATACAGCGCCGACTGGATTCGACGCGGCATGGGCAACTATATGGCCCCGCGCGAACGCGTCGTTACCCAGGCTCTCAACCAACTCGAACGCCAGGTCCAGGAAGCCCAACAGGCCATGGGCCGCAACGGCGGCGGCGAACAACAGGAACGCGCCGCCCGCGCCCTCGAACAATTCGAACAGGCACGCTCCGAACTCAGCCGCCAGATGGCCCGCGCCCAGCAGGGCCAGCAGGGCCAGCAAGGTCAGCAAGGTCAGCAGGGCCAACAAGGCCAGCGCGGCCAACAGGGTCAACAGGGCCAGCAAGGCCAGCAAGGCCAGGGTGGCCAGCGCGGCCAGCAGGCTTCACAGCAAGGCCAACAGGGCCAACAAGGTTCCGGCCGTAACCAGCAGAGCATGGGCGGCCGCCAGGGTGGCGAGTACTCCGCCCTCAATGATGGTACCCGCGAAGGCCCGACCGGCGCGGGAGTCCGCGGCGTCCAGCAAGCCTACCAGGATGCCGTCCGTCAACTCGAAAACCTGCGCGCCTCCGGCGCCGCCGGCGACGAATCCCAGGCCGAACTCGAATCCCTCCTCGCCCGCATGAAAGCCCTCGATCCCGCCCGCTTCCCCGGCAACCCCGAACTGCTCGAAACCCTCCGCCGCCGCGTTCTGCCCGAACTCGAGCAACTCGAACTCCGCCTCCGCCGCCAGGCCGGCGACTCCGGCAAAGAGATCCGCAACGCCGGTCCCAGTCGTGTCCCCACCGGCTACGAGAAGGCCGTCGCCGATTACTACCGCCGCCTCAGCAAAGGCAACTGAGCCCCGGCCTCCGAAACCTCCCCCCGTTTTTTATCGTCTTACTATCTAAAGACGGTAAGACTGGAGGTTTCTAACGTGTTGTTCCGAATGGCTCTCTTGCTGATGGCCGCTTGGCCCGCGGCGGCGAGCCTGCCGTGCTGGGTCCACGGCGCCGCCGCTTCGGGCAGTCACGTCTGGCTGCTTTGCGAACGCAGCGAAGTTCTGCGCAGCCCCGACACCGGCAAGACCTGGACCACCACCCGCGTCGCCGATGGCGCCCATCTCCGTGCCATCGCCTTCCTCGACGAGCGGCGCGGCTTCATCACGGGCGACGCCGGCGCCCTCTGGCAAACCACCGACGGCGGCGCCACCTGGACCCAACGCAAACTCGATACCAGCGATCACCTCACTTCACTCGCCACCGCCGGCCAGCACCTCTGGGCGGGAGGCTTCGGCGGCACCATCTTCCACTCCCCGGACGCCGGCGCCACCTGGCTCCGCCAGCCCACCACCGCCACCCGCGCCATCAAGGACATCTTCTTCCTCGACCACCGCCATGGCTGGGCCGTCGGCTGGGTCGGCCTCATTCTCCGCACCGAAGATGGCGGCACGACCTGGGAAGAGATCCGGACTCCCGCCACCGGCTGGACTCTCGCCTCCATTCGCTTCCGTGACCCCCTGAACGGCTGGATCGCCGGCCCCTTCGGTCAGATCCTCCGTTCTCAGGACGGCGGCAAAACCTGGAATATGCTGGAAAGCCCCGTCCGTAGCTGGCTCTCTTCCATCCACTTCGATGCCCACGGCCGCGGCTGGATCACGGCCGAACGCGACATCCTCGCCAGCGACGACGGCGAAGTCTGGCGCCCTCTCGGCCTCGAAGAGTGGATGTTCCTCGAACAGATCCTCCCCGTACAAGACCGCCTCTGGGGCATCGGTCCCTTCGGCCTGATGATCAACGACGGCCCCCCGGAAAAACCCTGGCGCCCGTTCACTCCGGCATTTTCACCCAACACGTGAACACCGTGTGGCTCTCGTAACCCAGCCGCCGGTACACTGGCTCGCCCATCTCTGTCGCATGCAGCACCGTCCGCTCCACCCCGGACCTCCGCTTCTCCTCCTCCAAACCGTGCCGCATGATCGCCTCCGCGTAGCCCTTTCCCCGATGCCGCTCCGCCGTCGCCATCCAGCCAACGTACGCGATCCCGTCCACGGGAAATATCGCCCCCGCCGCAGCCGGCTCCCCATTGACCCGGCCTACATATCCGAATCGTCCGCCCGTCCAATACCCCGGCCGGACTATCGACCCCCGCCCCCACTCCAACGGGATGTGATTCGCCTCGCAATTCAAATCACTGATCGCCAGAACATCCTCCACCGTCGAAACCGGCCGGATCTCCAACTCTCCCGGCATCGGCCGCGCCGCCGCCGTCAATGCGCCCGCCGACATCCCCGCCAATTGCATCGCCGGCGCCATCCCTGCTTCCCCCAGCGCTGCTCCGAACGCCGCCCCGCCTTCGCCTGCGCACCAGTCGTTTGACACCGGCGCCATCCAGGCCCGCCCCTCCTTCCCGAAGTGCTCCAGCAGCGCTTCCGCCCGCCGCCGCCCGTCGCCGGCATCCACCGGCGGACTCGTCAAAAAACCCGCGTTCATGATGAACAACGGCGCCCCCGCGTCCGCAATCGCGATCCCGTCCCGTTCCGCGATCGTCGCCCCCTCCAGCGGCTCCGCCATCCGGCACCAGGCCCCGATGAACTGCCGGTTCGACTCCTCGATCAATTCCCGTTGGTTCATGACGCTATCTCCCTTTCAAGCCCGCGAACATACATCTGACAAACCCATTCCCCCTGCTCCAGGGTCTCCGCTGCCCCCCATCCTTGCGCAGCCAGCGCCGCGCTCACCCGTCCGGCGTGGCGCGACGGGTATCCCGACAGGATCACCAACCGCCGCGCCGCCCGTGTATATTCGCCCGCCAGCATCTCGTGTGTCGTCGCGTTGATGTTCGCGATCACCACATCGAACGCGCCATCCGCCACCGCCCGGATCGAACCGGCGAACACCCGCGCCGCCACCCCGTCACGCCTCAAATTCCCGAAAGCGATCTGCGCCGATGCCGCGTCAATATCACAGCCCACCGGCGACTTCGCTCCCAGCAGCACCGCCGCGCTGAGCAGGATCCCCGACCCCGACCCCACATCCAACAGCCGCTCCTCCGGTCGCAAATGCCCCTCCAACGCCCGCAAGCACAGTTGTGTCGCCGGATGCGCCCCCGTTCCCAATGCCAGCCCCGGATGCACCGTCAACCGCAACCGCCCCCGCGGAGTCGGCGATTCATCCCACTCCGGCGCCAGCCACAGCCGCTCTCCCACCGCGAACGGCGCCCAAGCCTGCCGCGATTCCGCCTCCCAATCGCGATGCGGTTCCACCGCCAGCACCGGCGCGTACGCCTGAAACTGCTCCAATAACCCTTCCCGCGAGTCAAACCAAGCCTTCAGCCGCGTCCGCCCTCCAGGCAGTGTCTCTTCCTGAATCCCCGTCGCTCCCTGCTCCCACAGTTCCGCCGAAACCAGTTCGGCCTCTTCTTCGATACATTCCAACGACAGGGAGATCATCCCTGAACCCCCCTTTCTCTCCCGGCCCAGTACCGCTGCTTCAGGATGTTCTTTCGGATCTTCCCCGTCCCCGTCTTCGGCAGTGGCTCGTCCAGAAACTCAATCACCCGCGGATGCTTAAATCGCCCCAATCGCCCGTTGAGAAACTCCAGCAACTCCTCCCGCCCCAGGTTCCGCCCCTCCTTCAGCACAATCATCGCCGCCGGCACCTCCCCCCACTGCTCATCCGGCGCCGCCACCACCGCGCATTCCAGCACTGCATCATGCGCAAATATCGCCTTTTCCACCTCAAGTGACGAGATATTCTCCCCGCCCGAGATAATAATCTCCTTGCGCCGGTCCACGATATGGATCCAGCCCTCCTCGTCCCACACCGCCATGTCGCCCGTGTGGAACCAGCGGTCCTCGATCACCGCCGCCGTCGCCTCCGGTTCCCGGTAATACCCCTCCATCACGTTGTCCCCCTGCGCCACCACCTCCCCCATCGATTGCATGTCCCGAGGCACGTCATTGCCGTGCAGATCCACCACCCGGACCCGTGTCCCCGGCATCGGCCATCCCGCCATCGCCATCCGCCGGACCCGGTCCTCTTCGTCCTTCCACACCGTCGTCGACTTCGCCCGCGACATCGTCAGCACCGGCGCCGTCTCCGTCAATCCGTACCCCGACCGCACTTCACACCCGAACGCCCGTTCCAGCCTCGCAATCAGCTCCGGCGACGCCGCCGCTCCCCCAATTGCGATCAGTCTCAGGCTCGACAGGTCATGCTGCCCCAACTCCGGCGCATTCAGCAGCATGTTCGCCATCACCGGAACCAGACACATGTCCGTCGCCCGGTGCTCCTCGATCAGCCCGAACACCGCCGCCGGTTCAAACCGCCGGACCATCACCTGCTTGAACCCCAGCAACGTCGAAACCTGCGGACGCCCCCAGCCATTCGCATGAAACAAGGGAATTGTGTGCAGATCCACCGTGTTGTCCGGGTCCCCCACCAGATTCATCGCCCCGAGCGCATGAAGATACAGCGTCCGGTGCGTCAGCGCCACCCCCTTCGGCGACCCCGTCGATCCACTGGTATAAAACAACTCCGCGATGCTGTTCTCGTCGTAGGAGAAGATGTCCGCCGGTTCCGCCTCGCCCGAGTCCACAATCTCCTCGTAGGTCAGATCCCCGGGGCCCGGATCGTCCTCCAGCGAGATGAACCGCTCGACCTCCGGGCACCCGGCCCTCAATGCGGGCACAATCGAGGCAAACTCGGGCTCAAAAAACAGAAATCGCGCCCCGGAATGGCGCAAAATCACCGCAATCTCCTCCGGGCTCAACCGGACGTTGACCGGCATGACGATCGCCCGCGCCTGCACCACCCCGTAGTAGCTCTCTAGCAACTTGTGTGTGTTGAAACTCAGGAACGCCAACCGGTCCCCCGGCTGAACCCCCATCTTGAGTAGTCCGCCTGCCAGCCGCCGGGAACGCTCGCCAAATTCGGCAAACGTGAACGCCCGCCCCCCGCAGATGACGCCCGTCTTCCGCGGATATAGATCGAGAGCGCGCTCCAGGCAGCGCAGTGGCGTCAAAGGCACGAACATGGGCTGTATTCTACAGATTCCCGGGACGGGAGGGAAGTGGGCCCACAAGGGGGTGCCTTCCCGCAATCTTTGCTATAAAGTGAGCAATCGCCATGAGCATCTCCGTCTTTCTCAGCTATCCCAGGCCCCACGTTCAGTCCCAGCAGGACTTCATTGAGCGTGTCGGCCAGCACCTGCGCAGCCATGGCTTCCTCCCCAGGACCCTCGGCGTCACCGACTACGACATGGATTCGCCGCTCAAAGCCATCCGGCGCCTCATGTTGGAGTCCAATGGCTTGATTACCATCGCCTTCCGCCGGACCCTCGTCGAAACCGGGTGTGTCCGGGCCGAGGCGGATATCGAGGGAAACCAGCCAGTGCCCGTCTCCTCTCAGTGGTGGACGAGCCCCTACTGCCAGATCGAGCCCGCCATGGCCTACCAGATCGGCCTGCCCATCCTGATCTTCCGTGAGCGGGGGGTGGTGGCCGAAGGCCTGCTCGAAAGAGGCGTCGTCGGCAGCTACATGCCCGAATTCGACCTGAATCAGCCGCTGGACGCCTACTTCGCCTCCCCCGAATGGAATCAGGTACTTGCGAAGTGGGAAGGCTTCGTTCGCGCCGTCGTCGACGGAAAAGGAAATCCCCCCCGCCTATACTAGCCGCTCAAAAAACCTCGAGCGGACGCGCCCGGCGAGGGAACCGGGCTTGAGAGAATGGCGTCCAAACGTTCAATCATGCGCGGACTCCTCGCCGTTCTTGTACTGACGCGGATCGCCTCAGGCTGTAGTTGCACCCCGTGGGCTTACGGACCCCTCTGTCAGGTGATTGAGAAGAGACAGGTCTTGTTCGTAGGGACCGCCATGGCGACCAACGACCTGGGCAGAGGCTGGCTAGCGCCAGGGGTTTGGTACCAGTTTTCAGTGGAAGAGGTATTTAAGGGTGTGGACGAAGGCACAAAGACGATTCTGGTGGAGCCGGCTAGCGGAACGAGTTGCAAGGAGTCGTACAAGATCGGCGAGCGGTATCTCGTCTCGAGCTATGCTCCGGTCCTTGCAGAGCACCCGGCTGTGGCGGCCGCTCGGAAGGGCGACCGGCAGGCTGCCCGTCTCAGGTTCCCGAAAGGTCCAGTTGTTTTGGCTGGGGGGTGCAGCGGGACGCGGCCTTTGCAGTACGCCGGGGAGGATCTTCACTTTGCCCGGCAGTACATGAACGGGGGCGGGACTTCGCGGATCTTTGGCGCCGCGCGGATGCACACGTCGGAATTCTCCTTCGGCCCGAGCAATCCACCAGTGCCGGGCGCGCTGATCCGCGCACGCGGCGCGAAAGGCGAACTGATCGCAAGAACGGACAGCGAAGGAGCGTTCGAGTTTGCCGATGTGGCGTCCGGGCACTATGTTCTGACGGTAGAGGCGCCGGGATTTCGCGCCGGCCGCACAGACTACGAGATCGAAGTGCCGGCGCGGGGCTGTGGCGTGGTGCGCATTGGAATGAATAGCGATGGGGTGATGGCGGGCAGTGTGGTCGATGAGATGGGCGTGGGGGTACAGGGCGTCACCGTCGAGTATGTCTACGCCCGCGAAGAGAGGTACTCGCTGCCCCCGTACCCCATGCGGGCGTCCAAGACTGATGCGGAGGGGCGGTTCCGGTTTTCCGCGGTCTCACCGGGCGAATATGTCCTGGGAGTGCATATCAACAGCGCGCCGAAGGCGGCGGCGCCGATTCCGCCGACTTACTGGCCAGGGGGGCGAACCCGCGAGGAGGCGGAGTCGATTCTTCTGGCGTTGAACGAGGTGCGGAACGGGCTGCAAATCCGCGTAGGACCGCCTGCGGAGTTGCGACGGGTTCAAGTGCGGGTCCAATGGCCGGATGGGCGCGTAGCCGCGGACGTGCCGGTGAGCGCCAGCGCCGGAGGGCATCTGGCGGAAGTCGAACGAACGGATGCCAAAGGCTTGGTGGAACTGACACTTTTACGAGGCATTGAATATGCCCTGGGAGCCAATGCGTGGATCGAGGACACGGAGAAGAAGGACAATCCGGGCGGACCGAAGCGGGTGGAGGCAACCCAGCAGAAGTTGCCGGCGGAGTCGAGCCCCAGCCGGATCACGCTGGTACTGGACTGTCCGGTTCCGGAGAAGTAAAGCCCGTGGGATCGAGTGGGCAAGCTGGTGGTTCAAACTGTGCCCGAATCCTGGCGATGCGGAAGGGGGGCGCAGGTCGATTGCTGACGCTGCGCCCTTGCTGGCCTTGGGCTGCGGCACCGGGGCTTACTTGAGCACCACGTCCACGTCGACTTTCGCGCTGTTGACGACCGTGTTCAGAACCGGCGAGAACGCAGCCAACTCCTTGAGCCGGGGCAGGTCTTCTTCCCGTGCCTTGACGCGGAACTTCACGCGAATGTGGGTGTAGCCCTTCGGAACGTCCGCGGCGAGGCCGAGGAAGCCGCGCAGGTCGATATCGCCTTCCAGTTGCGACTCGAGTTCCTCAATCTGGATCCCCCGGACCGCCGCATGCGCCACCATGCTCGTCGTCACGCACGAAGCCAGGGCGTGCAGGAGGTGCTCGACGGGGTTCGCCGCCTCATTGCTGCCGGCCAGAATGGCGGGTTCGTCGGCATCCATCTGGAATGGCTGGTTGTGTTCGATCTCCTGTTTCGCGCCGTAAAAGCCCGTGACGCAACTGCGGTTGCGGCTTCCGTCCAGCCACTTGTTGCTCGCGCGGAAGCGGCAGACGCCGAGTTCCGGGTCGGCCTGGATGGCGTTGACGGTGCTCATCAGGGTATCGAGGTCGACGCCGTTGATGCAGCGGGTGATGGTGGTTTCGTCGTTTTTCATGGTGGTCATTGGTTTCCCTTTCTCTTGACTCAGTCTTTGGTGGATCGCTTTCGATCTGATCCCAGCTTGCGGCAGGAAGGGCCTCTCCACCAGATGCAGAAATGACAAAAACGCGTCGTTTGTGCCACAATCGCACCATGGAAGAAGGAACAATCAGCTCTGATGTCACAGAAGTCCTGATTCTGGCGATTCCAGAAACGGCCGGCTCGGCGCTCTATGGACTGGTGGATGTTCTCGAAGCCTCGGGGACGGTCTGGCAGACCCTGGTGCGCGCCGGAGGCCAGCGGCGGCGTTTTCGGGTGCGGATCGTGTCACCGGACGGCCAACTGTTCACCTGTGGCAACCGGATTCCGGTGAACCCGGACTGTGCGGTGAGCGAGGATCCGGTCGCGCCGGTCGTGATTCTGCCGGAACTCTGGCTGGGTCCCGATGAGACGCTTTCCGGGCGCTACCCGGAGGTGATCGAGTGGGTCCGGCGCAGGCACGCAGCCGGGTCGGCGATCTATTCTGTCTGCTCGGGCGCGATTCTGCTGGCGGAGACGGGGCTTCTGGACGGGTGTCCGGCCACGTCGCATTGGGCTTACGAGGACCTGTTCCGGCAGCGTTTTCCCTCGGTGCGCTTCGACCCGGCGCCCAATCTGGTGTGGGCCGGCGCCGACGGGCGCATCGTGACCGCCGGCGGCACTACGTCGTGGCACGATCTCGCGCTGCATATCATCGCGCGGCATGCCGGTCCGGCCGAGGCACTGCGGATTGCGAAGGTTTACCTTTTGAAGTGGCACGATGAGGGCGAATTGCCGTTCGCGGCGCTGGTCCGCCCATTGCCGCACGGGGATGGGCTGGTCAGGAAGATCGAAGCGCTGCTTGCGGAGCGGTTTCAGGACCAGGATGCGCTTGCGCAGGCGGTTCAGGCGGCGGGTGTCCCGGAACGGACACTCAAGCGCCGCTTCAAATCGGCCACCGGCATTCCCTTGATCGACTACTTGCAGAACCTGCGCATCGAGCATGGCAAACACCTGCTGGAGAGCACCGCCCTCTCCGTCGAGGAGATCAGCGCGGAAGCGGGCTACTCGGACGTGTCTTTCTTCCGCCGCCTGTTCAAACGCCTGGTGGGAGTGACGCCACTCCACTACCGGCGGATGTTCAGCAGCGTAGCCGGGGAGCCGGGGGATTTTGGGTAGACTGGGGGCGGCGGCAGCGGGCGTCCCGGTGGTCGTGCGCCGGGATTAACGGGCTTTACGCCAGATCAGGGGATAGACGGCGGCGAGGAGGGCGAGGGCGAGTCCGGCGGCGGTATCGACAGCGTAGTGGTAGCGGCCGTAAATGGTGGCGACGGCGATCAGCGCGGCCAGAGCGATCAGCGCCTTCGCATAGGCGCGGCGTTCGGGGAGGGTATGCCAGAGCCCGAAGGCGGCGGAAAAGGCGCAGGCGGTATGACCGCTGGGAAAAACGCTGGCGGTGATCGCGTATTCATTGAGAACCGCCAGGTTGAAGCGCCGGAAGAGGGTATCCAGCGCAGGGGCCGCCTCCGGATAGAGCAGGCGGGGCGTGGTGGACGGAAACCAGGGGTAGAACGCGTAGGTGGTGAGTGTGCCGAACAGCAGGATGCTGTAGAAGTCGTCAATGCGGCGGCGGGCGCCATGGACGGAGAGGATAACGACACCAAACACGGGAAGCGCGTAGGTCAGAAGGTAAGCGGCTTCGAGGATGTTGGGGAAGAGGGACCCGGCGGATTCAATCAGCGCGCCGAGGCGGAGGTCATCCAGCAGGAAGAGGTCCCAGCGGAGCCACGATTCTTCGAGGCGCGGCCCGGAATGGGGGAGCGCGATCCAGTTCATCTGGCGGTAAGCAAGCAGGAGGAGGGGGAGGGGGTAGAGGTCGCGGACGAAGTCGAGAGTCTGGAATCCGCGGTCGCGGTGAGCCCAGGCGAATAGGAAAAACCACAGCAAAATGGCGAGGTTTGTCGTGACGGTCAGGGTGCGGACCTCGGGTGCGAGAGGCCGGACGAGAGCGAGAATCGCGACGTAGGAAAAGTACGCGCTAAAGAAGAGTTCGCTGCGGCGGAACTGCAAGGAGCGCCAGGTCATGGGGTCGGCCCAAGATGGAGGATAGCAGGCCGGGGGGTGGTTACAATAGCAGCATGGCAACCACGCGAAGACAGTTTGTACAGGCGACCGGTTTGGCGGCGCTGCCGGCGGCGGTAGCGCTTGGACAGAGCGCGGGACGGAGCGCGAATGACCGGATCCAGTTCGCCACAATCGGCATCGGCGGGATGGGTTTTGGCGACACGGGCCACGCGCTGAACACGCCCGGGACACAGTTGGTTGCGGTCTGCGACATCTACGAGGGGCGGTTGCAGCGGGCGAAGGAGTTGCACGGGGGGGATCTGTTCACCACGCGCGACTATCGCGAAATTCTGAGCCGCAAGGACATCGATGCCGTGATCGTGGCCACGCCGGACCACCTGCATGCGCGCATCTCGATTGACGCGATGGAAGCAGGCAAGGATGTCTACGTCGAAAAGCCGATGGTGCAGGACTGGCGCGATGGTCACAAGATGATCGAAGCGTCGCAGCGGACCAAGCGAATCGTGCAGGTGGGCTCGCAGCGCGTCTCGTCGGTGGTTTACAAGAAGGCTCAGGAATTGCTGAAATCGGGCGCGATCGGCGAATTGAACTCCGTTGAGGCATGGTGGGACCGCAATTCAGCGCTCGGGGCGTGGCAGTATTCGATTCCGACCGACGCCTCGCCGGCCACGGTGGACTGGGACCGGTTTATCGCCCATGCCCCAAAGCGGGAATTTGAGCCGATCCGCCTCTTCCGGTGGCGCAATTATCAGGACTACGGGACGGGCGTCGCCGGAGATTTGTTTGTCCATTTATTCTCGGGAATGCACTTCATTACCGGGGCAGTGGGGCCGGAACGCATATTTGCTTCGGGGGGATTGCGGTTCTGGCGGGACGGCCGCGATGTGCCCGACGTGATGCTGGGCCTCTATGATTATCCGAAAACAGCGGCGCATCCAGAATTTAATCTGGCATTGCGGGTGAATTTCGTCAATGGAGCGGGGGAGACGTCGGGCTTCCGGTTCGTGGGAAGCGACGGGGTGATGACGGTCGGCGGCGGCGTCTCACTCACGAAGCGCCCGCCGGAACGTGAGCCCGGGCACACGATCGGGACTTGGTCGAAGGCCACGCAGGAGCAGTTCCTGCGGGAATATCGCAAGAAATATCCGCCGCGTGCGACCGCGACGGCCACCATGGACCCGACGGTGGAGCAGCAGTTCCAGGCCGAACGGGGCTATAGCGACCACCGGGATCATTTCGCGAATTTCTTCAATGCGGTGCGGACACGCAAGCCGGTGGTCGAGGATTCGATATTCGGATTACGGGCGGCGGCGCCGGCGCTTTTGTCTAATGAGAGCTATTTTTCTGGCAAGATCCTGGAATGGGATCCGGTGAAGATGCAGGTGAAAGGGTAAAGGAACCGTCTCATGAATTACCAGGCAAATGACCGGATCCGGATCGCGCTGATTGGCGCGGGTGGCATGGGCAATGGCGATGTGCGCGATGCGCTGCTGAACCCTGGAGTGGAATTCGTGGGGGCGGCGGATATTTACGACAGCCGTCTCGACCGCATCAAGGAAGTGTATGGCGCGGGGACGTTCACCACGCGCGATTACCGCGAGATCCTGAGCCGCTCCGACGTGGACGCCGTGATCGTCGCGACCCCGGATCACCTGCACGCGCGGATTTCCATCGACGCGCTCAACGCGGGCAAGGACGTCTATTGCGAAAAGCCGATGGTGCAGACCATCGACGAAGGTCATCAGGTGATGGCGGCTTCGGCGAAAAATGCGTCGCGGGTTTTCATGGTGGGGTCGCAGTATGCTTCGGCGCTGGCGTTCGCGAAGATCCGCTCGCTATTGAAGTCCGGCGCCATTGGCGAGTTGAACCTCGTTGAAAGCTGGCTCGACCGCAACACCGCGCTGGGCGCTTGGCAGTATTCGATTCCGCCCGACGCCTCGCCGCGCAACATTGACTGGGACCGTTTTATCGCCCACGCGCCGAAGCGCCCATTCGAGCCGATCCGGCTGTTCCGGTGGCGCAATTATCAGGACTATGGCACGGCGGTCGCCGGCGATCTGTTCGTCCATCTCGTGACCGGCCTGCACACGGCGACCGAGAGCGAGGGTCCGAAGCGGATCTACGCCACGGGCGGCATCCGCTACTGGAAGGACGGCCGCGACGTGCCCGACACCATGTTTGGTCTGATCGAATATCCGAAATCGGAGCGGCATCCCGAGTTCACCTTCGCCATGCGCGTGAACTTCAAATCATCGGAGCCGCAGGAGCGGTTCGGCTTCAAATTCGTCGGCAGCGAAGGAACCATTACGACCGATATCCGCAGTGTGACCCTCTCGCGCAAGCCGCGGGAGAAGGAACCCGGCTACACCATCGGGACGTTCGCGAAGGCGCAGCAGGAGGCGTTCGTGGCGCAATACCGGAAGCAGTATCCGGCGCAGGCGTCGACGATGGAGACGATGACCGAGGAAGGCGAGCAGCGCTGGGTGGCCGGTTCGGACGCCCATCGAGACCACATGGCCGCGTTCATTCAGGCGGTCCGGACGCGCAAGCCCCACTTCGAAAACGCCCGCTTCGGCCTGGCGGCAGCAGGTCCGGCGCTCCTGGCAAACACGAGTTACTTTGAACGGCGGGTCTGTCTGTGGGACGCGAAGACGCTGAAGGCGGGCTAGTTGGCTCCAGAAACCTCCACGCCCGTAATGCGGCAACACGCCGCGGCAAAACAGCAGGCCCCGAACGCGCTGTTGTTCTTCCGTCTGGGCGATTTTTATGAGCTGTTCTTCGAGGACGCGATCGTGGCGGCGCGCGAACTCGAAATCACGCTGACCTCGCGGAACAAGGACAAGGGCGAACCGGTGCCGATGTGCGGCGTGCCGGCCCACTCGGCCGAGGGCTACATCGCGCGGTTGATCCAGAAGGGCTACCGGGTGGCGATCTGCGATCAGGTCGAGGACCCGAAGCTCACCAAAAAGCTGGTGAAGCGCGAGATTACGCGGATTGTGTCGCCGGGTACGGTGACCGAATCGGCACTGCTGCGGTCGCACGAGAACAACTATCTGGCGGCGCTGTACTGGAAGGGCGCGGCGGCTGGGTTGGCGTATGTGGACGTGTCCACGGGCGAATTCAGGGCGACGGAACTCGACCGGGTCGAGGCGGCGGCGGCGCTCGAGCAGTTAAACACACGCGAACTGCTGGTGGCCGCCGACGCAATGGAAGAGGCGCCCGAAGGGGCGTGGACGCGAACGCCCGTGGAGCCGTGGACCTTCAGCTACGACCATGGCGAACGGGCATTGCGCGAGCATTTCAAACTGCTGACGCTCGATGGCTGCGGGTTGGGCGACCGGCGTCTGGCGACGGCCGCCGCCGGGGCGCTGTTGAGCTACCTGCGCGAAACGCAGAAGTCGGCACTCGACCACATGGACCGGCCGGCGTGGTATGACCGGACGGGCGCGATGCTGCTGGATGCCGTGACGGTCCGGAACCTCGAACTGGTCGAGCCTCTGTTCTCGGCCGATCTCGACGGGCAGCGCGACGCGACGCTGATCCGGGTGCTGGACCGGACGATGACGGGCATGGGCGGGCGTCTGCTGCGGCGGCAACTGCTGCGGCCGTCGCTCGATCGCGTCGAGATCGAGGCGCGGCTGGATGCCGTCGAGTATTTCGTGCAGCGGACGATTGAGCGGTCGCGCCTGCGGGATGCTCTCGATCGGATGCTCGATCTGGAGCGCCTGCTGGCGAAGGTGACGATCGGGACGGCGAATCCGAGGGACGTGCTGGGGTTGGGGCGGTCTCTGGCGGTGATTCCGTCGCTCGCGCCCCTGTTGACGGAGGCGAGACCGGCGCGGTTGGAGGAGGTGGTGGCAGGGCTGGACGAGGTGCCGGAGGTCCGGGACCAGATTCTGGCGGCGATCACGGAAGAGCCTCCGGTGACGCTGAACGATGGCGGGGTGATCCGGGCCGGGTATCACGCGGAACTCGATGAACTGCGCAATCTGAGCAGGAATGCGCGCTCCATCATCGCGGCGATCGAGACCCGCGAGCGTGAGAGGACGGGGATTGCGTCGCTGAAAGTCCGTTTTAACAACGTTTTCGGCTTCTACATCGAGATTTCGAAGTCAAATTTACGCAATGCGCCGGCCGAATACGAGCGGAAGCAGACGCTGGTGAACGCCGAG
>DNFG01000089.1 GCA_003487005.1 Bryobacterales bacterium | reverse complement strand
ACCGGCTCTTCCGATACCCCCTGCGCCAACCGCTGCAACGGCAGCGCCCGCCGCCCCAGCAGCGGCGTCAGCGCCTCCGCCGGCAACCCCGCAAACTCTCCCAGCGTCCGCACTCCCGCCACCTCCAGCGCCCCCGCCGCCGCTCCGTCCAGCCCCGGCAGCCAGCGCAAGGGCAGCGGCGCCAGAAATACCCGCTCCCTCCCCCCCGGCACCACCACCTGCGCTCCCGGCTTCCTCAAGCGCGCCGCGATCCGCGCTACCACCTTGTTCCCCGCCAAACCCGCCGATAACGACACCCGCAGCCACGCCCGCGCCGTCGACCGCAAGTCCGCCACCACCCGCTCCGGCCCCCGCCCCAATGCCCGCTCCGCACCCGTCAGGTCCAGCCACGCCGCCCCCACCCCAGAAGCCTCCACCAGCGGCGTCACCTCCCGGCATAACCCCATCAACTGCTCGAAAAACTGCTCGTACATCTCGTAATGCGCCGGAATCACCACCAGATCCGGCTTCGCCCGCCTCGCCCGCCCCATCGGCCACCCCGGACGAATCCCCAACCGCCGCGCCTCCCCGCTCGCCGATAACACCACCCCACGCCGCTCTCCACCCACCACCACCGCCCGCCCGCGCAACCGCCGGTCCGCCGCCTGCTCGATCGACGCGAAAAACCGGTCCCCGTCCCAATGCGCCACGTTCCTCATGATGGTGTAAACAATTATACCTACACCGCACCCCACGAATCGATAGCATATTGCCATGAACCGCCACCGCAGGACCGTCCTCGGCGCCCTCCTCGCCGCCCCTGCCCTCCAATCCGCCCCCAAATTCCCCAACGTCCCCCAGGACTACCTCCGCGAACCCGATAACATCCCCCCCTTCTGGCTCTCCACCGTCTCCGAAGTTGAATCCTTCCTCAAAACCCGCGTCCGCAAAGGCCAGGTCCGCCGCATCGGAACCTCCGCCGGCGCCCGCCCCGTCCACGCCGTCTTCTACGGCGCCCCCCGCTCCGGTCGCGGCACCTCCACCTTCTCCGGTTCCCTCGGCTTCGGCGACGTCCGCGCCTACCTCGGCCCCGATCACGCCAAACGCGTCTACCTCGGCCTCGCCGGCGTCCACGGCGGCGAATTCGAAGGCATGATGGGTATGATCAACCTCCTCTCCGTCCTCGAAACCGGCCTCGACCTCCGCCAGCGCCCCTGGCCCGCCATCACCGCCGCCGCTGCTCAAATCGACCGCCTCATCCTGATCCCCATCCTCAACCCCGACGGCCGCGCCCGTATCCCCCTGCGCATGATCGCCCACCGCGGCCAGGATTTCACCGTCCACGAATATCTCAATACCGGCGGAAAAAAAGACGGCTCTTTAATCGGCTGGCCCCAATGTAAGGAAAATATCCCCCTCGATTTCTCCACCGTTCAGTTCCCCGGTGGCTACCCCAACGATGCCGGCGTCAATATCCAGCACGACGACTTTCTCGGAAAACCCCAACCCGAAACCCGCGCCCTGTTCGACCTCTGTGCCGCCGAACGCCCCGACCTCACCATCAACATGCACACCGGCGCCAACTTCATGCACCCCCTCCGCCCCTTCCACGAACCCGCCCTCACCCCCTGGTTCGAAAATTACTACCGCCGCCTCCTCACCAAACTCACCCAGGCCGGCCTCCAGGCCTCCGCCGATCCCGCCCAGACCGCCGACCCCGCCCGCGAACGCATGTCCGCCTATAATCTCGATACCGCCCTCAACCTCCATTGCGGCACTCTCAGCATATTGATCGAATCTCCCTCCCATAATTTCTCCCGCGCCAAACAAAATGGCCTCCCCTTTTCCCACTCCCCCGACAACCTCCTCGACGCCCAGTTGATCGCCCACGAACAGGCCCTCGCTTTCCTCGCCGAAACCGGCGGCCGCGCCCTCTGGACCGCCAAACGCAAATAACACCCCCGCGCTTGCGCTCCCCCGCCGCCCTGCAGTATCGTGAGCGGATCACGGACCAGCCATGCTCCGCTTCCTCCCACTCCTCCTCTTCCCCGGCCTCCTCCCCGCCCAGGTCACCACCCTCTCCCACCCCGGCATCCCTTACCGCGTCCCCGATCAACCCTGGCATCGCCTCCATCGCGCCGACATCTCCATCGTCGTCGTCAACAACGAAGCCGTCGACGACGATACCCTCCCCGGCCACCGCGCCGGCTACAGCGGCGTCGCCCGCCTCTCCCACCGCCTCCGCCCCGAGACCCTCTTCCTCCCCTCCGTCTCCGGCCTCAACTTCGAATTCATCCACGACGGCAAAGCCCACGATACCTCCCTCCTCTTCGAACCCCGCCGCGCCCCCATGGAACTCCGCGTCATCGATGCCCACACCGTCGAACTCTACCAGGCCCCCACCCCCTTCTGGGGCCTCGAAAGCGCTCACCGCTACCACCTCCTCCCCGATGGCACCATCGAACTCACCATCCAGTGCATCCCCCGCCGCCCCACCTTCCGCAACGGTTACATCGGCCTCTTCTGGGCCTCCTACATCCATCAACCCGAATCCCTCGACATCCACTTCCCCGGTAACCCCGAATCCCCCGGCGCTCCCCCCCAATGGGTCCGCGGCGTCACCCCCGAACATGGCGTCCACGCCACCCACCTCGCCCTCGACGACCACCGCGAATTCCCCCACGACCCCAACTTCCCCGTCAAACTCATGTTCGGACTCTCCCCTCACCGCTTCGCGGAACCCTGGTACTACGGCATCAGCCACGGCATGGCCTTCGTCCAGATCTTCCGGCCCCAGGATCAGGTCCGTCTTACCCAGTCCCCCACCGGCGGCGGCCGTGGCAACCCCGCCTGGGACTTCCAGTTCCTCATCAGCAATTACCAGGTCGATCGCCTCTATACCTTCGTCATGCGCGCCGCCTATCTCCCCTTCGTCTCCTCCGCTCAACTCCAGGCCGATACCCTCCCCCACCGCCGCGCTCTCGGGCACCCCTGATCCCCCTCCTGCAGTCACTGTACTTATGCTATGTTGGCCCCAGCACCATGGTGAAGATCCAGTTGTCCAGCCGCAGCCCCCTGCTCAAATCCCACCTCCGCGAAGCCAATGAACGCCTCCTCCTCAACATGATCCGGCAAAACCCGGACCTCTCCCGGGCCGATATCGTCCGCATCACCGGCTTCTCCGCCAGCTCCGTCACCTTCATCATCAAACGCATGATCAAAGCCGGCCTCGTCTGCGAATCCCCCAGCGAGCGCCCCGCCCGCGTCGGCCGCCAACCCCTCACCCTCCGTCTCAACCCCCAGGCCCTCATCGCCGCCGGCGTCGAAATCCTCGGTACCGGCGCTCGTGTCATCACCGCCGATCTCCACGGCAACATCCTCGCCCAGCGCTCCGTCCCCTGGGAACTCGACCACATGATCTTCCTCGTCCGCGTCCGCGACGCCATCCGCGCCCTCACCGCCCACCTCAACCCCAAAAACTTCCTCGGCGTCGGCGTCAGCCTCCCCGGCACCATCCACCGCTCCACCGGCCGCGTCATCGCCGCCGAAAACCTCGGCTGGTTCGATATCGACGTCGGCGGCATCCTCTCCGAAGGCTCCTCCGCCAGATTCCACTTCGGCAACGACGCCCACCTCGGCGCCCTCGCCGAACGCTGGTTCTGCGAACCCGGATCCCGCCCCCTCGAGAACTTCGTCTATGTCGTCCTCCGCCAGGGCCTCGGTACCGGCGTCATGCTCGATGGCAGCCTCCTCCGCGGAGCCACCGGCGAAGCCTGCGAATTCGGCCACACCACCCTCTTCGCCGATGGCCGCCGCTGCCCCTGCGGTAGCGTCGGCTGCTGGGAAGAATACGCCTCCCAGCGCGCACTCGAACGCCTCTACCTCGAAAAACGCGGCGCGCCCCGCAACCGCCCCGCTCCCGACGCCGACGAAATCATCCGCCTCGCCCGCAATGGCGACCCCCTCGCCCTCGGCGTCCTCGAGGAAACCGCCGGCTACCTCGGTATCGGCTTCGCCAATATCAACGCCGTCTTCAACCCCGAAGCCATCGTCGTCGGCGACTACCTCGCCTCCGGATGGGATCTCATGAAGGACTGGGTCTGGAACGCCCTCCGCTCCCGCGCCCCTCTCCGCCAACTCCGCCTCCTCCGCCTCCTCCCCAGCCGCCATGGCGCCGATTCCACCCTCCTCGGCACCGTCGCCCTCGTCCTCTCCTCTTTCTTCGCCTCTTCCGCCGAGTCCCGCCCCGCCGCCTGACCCTCTCTCGCCCCCTCCGCATTTTTTCATTGACACGCGCCCGGATAATAGTTACACTCACTGCATTAAAGAACCAAGGGTCGCCTCCCCGGAGGATACCCTCCGCAACCGTCCCGATTTGACTGGAGTTCCGACGCGATGAAAACCAAACACCTCCTCACAGCCTTCCTCTGTGCCCTCCTGGGCCTCGCCGCCCCAAACCTCCTCGCCCAGTCCACCCAGGGCACCATCCTCGGCGTCGTCATCGACGCCACCGGAGCCAATGTCCCCGGCGCCACAGTCACTGTCAAAAATGAAGGCACCAATGCCGTCCGCACCGTCACCACCGACGACTCCGGTAACTATCGCGTCGCCGGCCTCGAAGCCGGCTTCTATCAGGTCACCGTCGGCAGCACCGGCTTCAAAACCTTCTCCCAGACCCGCATCGACGTCGCCACCGCCCAGATCAAACGCATCGACGCCCGCCTCGAAGTCGGTGATGTCGCCACCGTCATGACCGTCGAAGGCGGCACCTCCCAGGTCGAAACCGAAACCGCCACCCTCTCCAACATCAAGACCTCCCGCGACTTCGCCCAACTCCCCCTCAGCGTCTTCGGCCGCGCCTGGGCCAACGTCACCAACGTCACCGCCGGCATCCAGAGCACCGGCGGCTACATCGTCAACGGCGCACGCGGCACCGCCAATAACTTCACCGCCGACGGCATCTCCGTCAACGACATGATCGGCAGCCGCAATACCGCCAACGGCTTCTCCGGCGACATCGAAACTTTCCAGGAAATCAAGATCCTCACCTCCAACTCCTCCGCCGAGTACGGCCAGGTCGCCCAGTTCGCCGCCGTCAGCAAACAGGGCACCAATACCCCCCATGGCTCCCTCTATTGGGGCAACTTCAACAGCGCCTTCTCCTCCCGCAGTTGGGCCGATCAGGCGCCCGTCTCCTTCACCAACCACAATATGTTCGCCACCACCGGCGGCGGCCCCGTCGTCATCCCCAAACTCTACGACGGCCGCAATCGCACCTTCATCTTCGGCTCCTACAGCGGCGCCCGCTACCGCGTCGGCAATCGCGTCTTCCAGACCGTCCCCACCGCCGCCATGCGCCAGGGCAACTTCTCCGCCCTCACCGGCCTCATCAACGTCGTCGACCCCCTCAACAACCGCACCCCCTTCCCCAACAATACCCTCCCCTCCAGCCGCCTCAGCCCCGTAGCCACCACCCTCCAGAACCTCATCTACCCCGACCCCAACCAGCCCGGCCAGGGCGCTTTCGGGATGACCCAGAACCACTACGCCGACCCCGGCGGCGCCTACAACTCCAACGTCTACTCCATCCGCGGCGACCACCAGATCTCCAGCAATAACCAGCTTTACGTCCGCCTCGGCCGCACCGCCACCAACGGCGATACCTACGCCGGCGCTCTCAAGGACGGCTGGGGCACCCAGGGCGTCCGCAGCAACATCCCCGCTGTCAGCCTCGTCATCTCCGATACCCACACCTTCTCCCCCAATCTCGTCAACGAACTCAAACTCGGACTCAATCGCACCTTCGCCCAGAATCGCGACTACAACTTCGGCGTCGATGTCCTCTCCCAACTCGGAATTGTCGGCATCAACAACCCCAGCAACGACCCCGCCATCGCCGGCATGCCCCAGTTCACCTTCGGCGGCGCCATCGGCGTCGCCGCCAGCGGCAACCGCAACTTCACCTACACCGGCCAGAATACCTACCAGATCATCGACAACATGTCCTGGTTCAAGGGCCGCCACAGCGTCAAGTTCGGCGTCGATATCCGCCGCATGCAGGTCAATAACCAGAACATCCCCGTCTCCATCCGCGGCTCCTACTCCTTCGACGACCGCCTCTCCGGCCTCGGCTACTCCAACTTCCTCCTCGGCTTCCCCACCGGCGCCACCCGCGGCATCGCCCGCCCCAATGCCTACCCTCGTGGCACCTACTACGGCTTCTATATCCAGGACGACTTCCGCCTCCACCCCCGCATCACCCTCAACTACGGCATCCGCTACGAATATCAAACCCCCTGGGTCGAAAAGTTCGACCGCATGTTCACCTTCGACCCCAATACCGGCAGCATGGTCACCGCCGGCTCCACCATCCCCGGCGACCTCGTCCCCTCCGTCGCCGCCACCCTCCCCATTCGCACCGCCGCCGAATCCGGCCTCCCCGTCCGCAGCCTCATGGCCACCGACGCCAATAACTTCAGCCCCCGCATCGGCCTTGCCATCCGCCCCTTCGGCGATGCCACCACCGTCGTCCGCCTCGGTTACGGCATCTATACCCAGGTCTGGCCCGGCAGCCTCGGCCTCAATGCCACCGGCGGCCCCTGGCAGTCCACCGAGTCCTTCATCCTCGAAGACGCCAACACCCCCACCATCCGCTTCCCCGACCCCTTCCGCACCACCTCCTCCTTCGCCGGCATCCAGTCCATCTCCGGCGTCAGCGGTCGCTTCCCCAATGAACGCACCCAGCAGTGGAACGCCTCCATCGGCCGCCAGATCCTCGGCATGGCCGTTGACATCGCCTACGTCGGCACCCGCGGCTTGAATATCCCCTACACCGAGGACCTCAACCTCCTCCGTCCCAGCACCACCCCCTTCAGCGCCGCCCGCCGCCCCTTCCCCCGCTTCAATGCCGCCAGCCTCATCCAGACCGGCGGTTCCTCCACCTACCACGGCATGACCATCCAGGCCGACCGCCGCATGAGCCGCGGCGTCTGGTTCAACGTCAACTACACCTGGGCCAAGGGCCTCACCGATACCAGCTTCAACGACTATTCTTCCGGCGCTCAGCAGAACCAGTACGAGCGCTTCCTCGAACGCGCCGACGACCCCTCCATCCGCCGCCAGCAACTCCGCTTCAGCTACGTCCTCGATGTCCCCATCGGCCGCGGTCACCGCGTTCTCGGCAACATCCCCCGCGCCCTCGACCACGTCCTCGGCGGTTGGCAGTTCGCCGGCATCACCACCATGCTCACCGGCGCCCGCCTCAGCCCCTCTTACTCCAACGCCGACCCCGCCTTCACCAACCAGTTCTCCGGACGCCCCGACCGGATCGGCAATGGAAACTTCGACTCCGGCATCATGCGCGACTCCATCAAGAACCGCATCCCCATCTTTGATGCCTCTGCCTTCACCGTCCCCGCCACCGGCCGCGGCTTCTACGGCAACTCCGCCCGTCTCGTCCTCACCGGCCCCGGTCAGGCCGTCTGGAACGCCGGCATCCACAAAAACTGGCGCTTCGCCGAGGACCGCGCTCAGTTCCAGTTCCGTTGGGAATTGTTCAACGCCTTCAACCGGCCCAACTTCAACAACCCCAACCTCAATATCCAGTCCGGCGCCTTCGGCCTCGTCACCACCGCCGGCGCCGGCCGCACCATGCTGTTCGGCGGACGCATCGACTTCTAAACTGAATCCATGCGCGTCCTCCTCTTCGCCCTCGCTCTCCTCCCCGCTCTGTGGGCGCAACCCGCGCCCACAGCCGCCCGGAGACATACCGCCGCCGAACGTTACGACCTCTTCAAACAGAACCTGGCCCTCCGCGCCGCCGCCATCACCCGCGACCAGTTCAACGGCATCCGGAACCTCGACGACTGGAACCGCCGCCGCCCCGAAATCCAGCGCCAGATCCGCGACATGCTTGGCCTCGATCCGCTGCCCGCGCGCACTCCCCTCAATGCCCGCATCACCGGCGAATTTCTGCGCCCCGACTGCCGCGTCCAGAACATCGTCTTTGAAAGCAGCCCCGGCCTCTACGTCACCGGCAACCTCTATCTCCCCCTCGCCGGCAAGGGCCCCGGCCCTTTTCCCACCGTCGTCTATGTCACTGGACACTCGCCCCACCCTCTCGGCGCCAAGGTCCAGTACCAGCACCACGGCATCTGGTTCGCCCGCAACGGATTCGCCGCCTTCGTCCTCGACACCATCGAATTCGGCGAAGTCCCCGGCATCCACCACGGCATCCACAACCTCGCCATGTGGCACTGGCTCTCCCTCGGCTATCACCCCTCCGGCGTCGAAGTCTGGAACGCCATGCGCGCCCTCGACTACCTCGACTCCCGCCCCGACATCGATGCCACCCGTGCCGCCATCACCGGTCGCTCCGGCGGCGGCGCTGTCTCCTGGTACACCGCCGCCATCGACGAACGCTTCAAGGTAGTCGCCCCCGTCCACGGCACCTGGACCGCCGGCCCTCATGTCGCCGGCGATACCGTCCACGAAAATTGCGACTGCATCTACTTCTGGAATACCTACCAACTCGACCTCCCTACCGTCGGCGCCCTCATCGCCCCGCGTCCGCTCATGATCATCAACGCCAGCAAGGATGTCATGTTCCCCCCCGCCGGCTATGAACCCGTCACCGAACGCCTCCGCACCGTTTACAACTGGTTCGGCGCACTCGATAAAGTCGCGGACTTCGCCCAGCCCACCGGCCACGTCGACACCCCCCCTTACCGCGAAGCCGCCAATCAGTGGATCAACCGCTGGCTCCGCAACGATACCTCCCCCTACGACGAATCCGGTATCGAAAAAGAGGACTTCTCCAAACTCGCCGTCCTCGACCGCTACCCCGCCAACGCCATCAACGAAGGTATCCATCGCACCTTCGTCCCTGCTCACCAACTCCGCGAACACAAATCCCTCCCCGCCTGGCAGACCCGCTCTCGCGAACTCTCCGCCGCCCTCCGCGACAAAGTCTTCCGCGCCTTCCCCAAACAGAACGTCCCCTTCGACGCCTGGAAGGCCCCCTACCGCATGTGGACCGAACGCTACGCCGATTCCTTCAACGTCGAGTTCACCACCGAGGAATCCATCCGTGTCCACGGCCAGTTGTTCATCCCCCGCGATAAAAAACAATCCCGCCCCGCTTTGATTTATGTCAAATCGAAGGAAGACAACATCTTCTCCGTTGACTTCGACCACCTCCTCTCCGCTCTCTCCACCCACGTCGTCCTCGTCATCAACCCCCGCGCCGTTGATGCCCCCATGGACGTCACCCGCACCTCCATCACCAAAATGACCGCCGCCCTTCTCGGCGGCACCCTCGAATCCATGCAGCTTTGGGACATCCTCCGCTCCGTCGATTACCTCACCGAAGCCGAAGCTCTCAAGCTCTCCTCCATCTCCGTCTACGGCCGCGGACACACCGGCGCTCTCGCTCTCCATGCCGCCGCCCTCGATCCCCGCATCACCCGCGTCATCCTCGAAAATGCCCCCGCCTCCCACTGGCAGGGCCCCGCTCTCCTCAACGTCCTCCGCCTCACCGACCTCCCCGAAGTCGCCGGCCTCCTCGCCCCCCGCGAAATCGTCTCCGTCGGCGCGCTGCCCGCCTCCTTCGACTACACCCGCTCCATCTACCGCCTCCACCGCAAACCCGACGCTCTCCGCCAGGCCGATTCACTCGCTCAGGCCCTCCGCGTCTGGGAACATTGACCATGGCGGCGCAACCCCCAGCCCTGCTCCTGCTCGCGGTTGCCCTCGCCCTCCCCGCGCCCGCCCAGGCTCAAACCCCGGCCCCAGCCCAGGCTCGCCAGAACGCCGAGTTCGAAGCCCTCCAGGCCCACTTCGAGCGAGTCGTCGCCCGCCGCCACGACCAACTCTTCCACGGCCTCGCCAACCCCAGCCAGTGGCCCGCCCGCCGCGATGAAATCCGCGCCAGCCTCGTCAAAATGCTCTGGCACGACCTCCCCTGGCCCAGTGCGCCCCCGCCCGCCAACATCGCCCATCGCACCGAGTACGACAATTACTCCGTCGAGAACATCATCCTCGAAACCGCCCCCAACCTCTTCCTCACCGCCAACCTCTACCTCCCCCGCTCCACCACCACCTCCGCCCCCGTCCCCGTCATCCTCTACCAGTGCGGCCACGCCAACAAACGCTACTTCACCCGCCACGGCGCCTGGTTCGCCCAGCAGGGCATCGCCGTCCTCGTCATGGACAACATCGAAATGGGCGAACTCGAATTCACCCACCATGGCGTCTACGCCCACGCCTGGTTCCACTGGTATAGCCGCGGCTTCTCCCCCCTCGCCGTCGAACTCTGGAACGCCCGCCGCGCCGTCGACTACCTCGCCGCCCGCCCCGGCCTCGACCCCAAACGCATCGGCGCCACCGGACGCTCCGGCGGCGGCGTCACCACCTTCTTCCTCGCCGCCATCGACGATCGCATCGCCGCCTCCGCCCCCGTCTCCGGCCCCATCTCCACCCTCGGCTGGACCCGCCAGCGCCTCTCCTTCGCCCACTGCGACTGCCAGTTCCCCGTCAACACCCACGGCCTCCACTATGCCGAAGCCGGCGCCCTCGTCGCCCCCCGCCCCCAACTCCTCGTCAACGCCGATGCCGATCGCGGCTTCCCCATGAACGCCTTCGACGAACTCGTCTCCAAGATCGGCGAAGTCTACCAACTCCTCGGCGCGCGCCCCGCTCTCTCCACCGCCGTCGCCCCCGGCGGCCACGTGGACACCGAAGCCATCCGCCTCCCCGTCTACTCCTTCTTCCTTTCGCACTTCCTCAATCGCAACACCCCCCTCACCGCCGAAGGCCCCGTCCTCGAACCCCCCGCCGAAGCCCTCGTCTGCTTCCGGAACGGCCTCCCCCTCGACGAGCGCCTCACCCGCATCGACGAAGCCCTCATTCCGCTAGCGCAACCCAATCCCGCCCTCTCCGCCTCCGCCTTGGCCGCCCTCCTACGCCGCGAAGTCTTCCGCTCCTTCCCCGCCGAACCCGCGCCGCTCGCCCCCGTCAGGGGCACGCCCTCCACCCAGCGCGGTCGCCTCGTTCAGTCCGTCTCCTTCACCTCCTTCGACGGCCTCCGCGTCAAAGCCCTCTACTCCCTCCCCGCCTCCGCGCCCACCGGCACGCGCCTCCCCGCTCTCCTGCTCGCCGACCACCGCCGCGGCATCCCCGTCTGGGGCAATGAACAGCCGCTGCACGAAAACGACTGGGGCAACCGCGCCGTCCTCATTGTCGAGACTCTCGACCGCGGCAGCCGCGCCCTCGAGCAAAACCTCCGCAGCTTTTCCGACGACGACCCCCTCCATCACCTCAAGCGCCAGGCCATGGTCACCGGCACCACCATCGAATCCATGCAGGTCTACGAACTCCTCCGCTCCCTCGAATTCCTCCGCACTCTCCCCCACGTCGACCCCGCCCGCATCACCATCGCCGGACAATCCGAAATGGGCATCAACGCCATGTACGCCGCCCTCCTTGATGGCGCTGTCGACCGCCTCCTGCTCACGTCACCCCCCGCCTCCCACCGCGCTGGCCCCCACTACCTCGGCATCCTCCGCCACACCGACATTCCCGCCGTCGCCTCCCTTTTCGGCCCGCGCCTCCGCATCCGCGGCGAAGTCCCCGCCGCCCTGCACGCCGCCCCCCGCTGCCGCGCTCTACCCGATTGCCTCCAGTAACCCTTCGCTCAACCCTTCATCCGCCGCGCCTCGGCGTCCCACTCCATCCGCCGCCCGCTCCGCAGCGACGCCACCGCCATCCCCAGCACGATGTTCGTCGATTGCCCCATCTCCACCGTCGCCGCCGGCTCTTTGCGCGTCCGCAAACACTCCAGAAAATTGAGGACATGCGCGTGACTCGCCGGCTCGAACGACCCCGGCCTCCGCCGCTCCCGCGCCGGCGCCGGATTCGCCTCCTCGCTCTGCGGATACAGCGCCCATCGCTCCCGCCCCAGATCAAATCGCGCCTTCGCCCCGTGAAACTGCTGCAATTGATCCTCCGCGAACGGATACCGCATCGCCTGATACCCCAGCGTGAACACGAACAGGTAATTCTCCGGATACTCCACGATCATGCTGCTCGTCTCCGGAATCTCCGCCCCCGGCACATTCACCTGCCCGCCCGCGCACGTCACCGCCCGCGGGTACTTCGAATTCATCATCCAGTGGATGCTGTCCACAATGTGCGCCGCCTGCCCGATCATGATCCCGCCCGAATACTCCCAGAAATGCAGCCAGTTGAAATAGCGCACCGGGTCCGCCTCCCGCCGCGGCGCCGGACCCTGAAACAACTCCCAATCCAGCTTTCCCTTCAACGTCGCCGGCCTCAGCGAACTCCAGTGATTCAGCCAGTACGCCGTCACCAGTCGGATCGGCCCCGCCACCCCCGAATCCAGCACCGCCTTCGCCTCGTGGTTCAACTCGTGGCTCCGCCGCTGCGTCCCCATCGCCACCACCCGGTCCGACCCCTTCACCGCCTCCACCATCCGGAACCCGTCCTCGATGTTTGTCGCCAGCGGCTTTTCCAGATAAACATCCTTGCCCGCCGCCACCGCGTCGATCAGCATCTGCGCATGCAGATGGTCCGGCGTCGCGATCACCACCGCGTCGATGCTCTTGTCCTCCAACAAACGCCGGTAGTCCACGTGCCCCTTCGCCCCCGCCGAGGCCGCAGCCAGGCCGCTCTTCAGATTCGGCTCATACACATCGCAAACTGCCGCCACCTCCGCCTCGTACCGCTTCAATAATCCCGCCAGATACCGCCCCCGCCCGCCCGCTCCGATCACGCCGATCCGGATCCGGTCGTTCGCCCCCAGCAACCCCGCGCTCCCCGCCAGCGTCAGAAAGCTCCGCCGTCCTCTGTTTTGGTTAGTCACTGTGGCATTATGTCCCCCTGCTCTTCGCGTGTCAAGCTCGGCGTCCCTTTTTCCCCCGCCCATTATCTCGCCCGCGCCCGCGCTATTTCATTGACACCCTCTCGTTTAATAACTACACTAAGTGCAGCTATTCGAGACCCCGCCGCTCTCCAGCCCGCGGCCCCAAGGAGCTTCCATGTCCTCTCTCTCCCGCAGGTCCTTCTCTCTCGCCGCCGCCGGCGCCCTCGCCTCTCCCCTCGCCGCCCAGATCCCCGGCCAACGCCCCATCCGCTCTCCCGGTGTCGAAGTCCTCAACCCCGGGACCCGCGTCCCCGTCAGCCTCATCATCGACGACTCCACCTGCCTCGTCAACATGGCCCACTTCGGCATCCCCCACTTCGCCGAAATCTTCCCCGACCGCTACAAACAGGACTGGCGCTCCCTCCCCCGCGAAATCCCCGACTCCTTCGTCCGCAAATTCGGCGAATGGTGCCGCGACCACGGCGTCAAGGGCAAATACAGCATCGTCCCCTACCCCGCCTGCACCGGCTGGGTCGACCGCGATATCCCCGGCTGGTCCAAACGCGAACTCGACGACAGCCTCCGCCTCGTCCGCGACCTCCTCCTCCCCGATTGGGACATCCACCCCGAAATGGTCTCCCACACCTGGGTCATCGACATCAAAACCGGCCGCCCCTACCCCGAACGCACCGAGCACTTCGTCGAAATCTTCCGCTGGACCGACGGCAAATCCGCCGATCAGCTCGCCGCCTACCTCGCCTACGCCCTCCGCATTCTCAAAAACGTCGGCCTCCCCTGCGAAGGCATCACCACCCCTGGCGGCTTCGCCAGTCGCGTCCTCCCCGAACTCGCCCAGGCCACCCTCCAGTCCTGCCGCGATGTCTTCCGCGCCGAAATCCCCCACTACTTCCGCCATGCCTTCTCCGACCACCGCAGCGTCGCCCCCCGCGTCGAGTACGCCTCCGGCCTCGATACTTCCGACCCCCAGTGCGTCGTCTCCATCATCGCCTGCACCAGCGATTGGTTCGGCGGCTGGGACGGCCTCGTCCCCTGCCAGTTGGACAAAATGATCACCGCCGATTCCCGCGGCGGCCGCCTCCCCGAAGTCATCCGCCGCGGCGAACCCGCCATCCTCTACTGCCACTGGCCCGGCATCTACTGCAACGGCAGCGAAACTGGCTTCCACGTCTTCCAGGAAACCGTCCGGCGCATGCACGCCGCCCACGACAACCTCCGCTGGATGAAACTCAGCGAAATCGCCCGCTACTGGGCTGCCAAAGAACTCACCACCATCACCCACGCCCCCAACGCAACCACCGTCGAGTTCCAGGCCCCCTTCGCCTGCCCACAATTCACCGTCCGCGTGCCCGTGCCCCCCACCGCAGTCCCCCGCTTCCATCACAACGGCGTCTCCGCCCCGCTCCGCGAAGTCGCCTCCCCCCTCCTCCTCTCCAGCGGCGCCTGGACCCGCGACGCCAACGCCGCCATCGTCTGCTTCGACCTCCCCAGGGGCGCATCCCGCCTCGAATGGTGATGTCCAGCACCGCCCCGCCCGCTGCGATATCGTGTTAACTCAAGCCATGTTGCGCCTACTTCTGCTCGCCTCCCTTCTCCTCCCCGCCGCCGCCCAGGAACGGATCGGCGCCGTCCAGGTCCGTGTCTCCACCGATCGCTCCGACTGGCTCTATCAACCCGGTCAGCCCGTTCGCTTCCGCATCATCGCCATTCAGGACGGCCACCCCCTCGAAGGCGCCAAAGTCAGCTACCGCATCGGCCCCGAAATGGTCGCGCCCACCATCGAACAGACCGCCGCCCTCCCGCCCGAAGGCCTCGTCGTTGACGCCGGCACCCTCAACGAACCCGGCTTCCTCCGCTGCATCGCCACCGTTGAACACAACGGCAAAGTCTACCGCGGCCTCGCCACTGCCGCCTTCCAGCCCGAACGGATCCAGCCCACCCAGATCGATCCCCCCGACTTCGACGCCTTCTGGGCCGAAGGCAAAGCCGCCCTCGCCAAAATTCCCCTCGACGCCAAAATCACCCCCCTGCCCGAATACGGCAACGCCGCCGCCGCCTGCTACCACGTTGACCTCCAGAACGTCGGCACGGGCGCGGGCGTCTCCCGCTTCTATGGCGTCCTTTGCGAACCCAAAGCCCCCGGCAAATACCCCGCGCTCCTCAGTGTCCCCGGCGCGGGCGTTCGCCCCTACCGCGGCCTCGCTGAGATCGCCGCCCAGGGCGTCATCACCTTCCAGGTCGGCATCCACGGCATCCCTGTCACCCTCGACCCCTCCGTCTACGACTCCCTCCGCGCCGGCGCACTCGCCAGCTACAATACCTACGGACTCGACCACCGCGACCGCTACTACTACCGCCGCGTCTACCTCGGCTGCGTCCGCGCCAACGACTTCCTCGTCTCCCTCCCCAACTGGGACGGCGCCACCCTCGCCGTCACCGGCGGCAGCCAGGGCGGCGCTCTCTCCATCGTCACCGCCGCTCTCGACCCCCGCGTCAAAGGCCTCGCCGCCTACTACCCCGCTCTCTCCGACGTCACCGGCTACCTCCACAATCGCGCCGGCGGCTGGCCCCACATGTTCCGCGCCCCCGATGGCCCCCTCTCCCACCGCGCTCCCGAAAAGATCGAAACCTCGCGCTACTACGACGTCGTCAACTTCGCCCGCCGCGTCAAAGTCCCCGGCCTCTATTCCTGGGGCTTCAATGACGAAACCTGCCCGCCCACGTCCATGTACTCCGCCTACAACGTGATTCCCGGCCCCAAAAAGCTCCTTCTTGCCCTCGAAACCGGTCACAATACCGTCCCCGAGCAGGTCGCCCGCGTCCTCTCCTGGATCGACGACTTCCTCAAATCCGGCGCCACGAAACACTGACCAACCCCCAAATCCCGAACCGGAGCGGTAACCCGATGCGCCTCTCTTTCACTCTCTGCCTCCTCGCCGCCACCTGCGCCGCCGCCGCTGAACCCGTCTGCTCCCCCCGCGACCACGGCGCTCGCGCCGACGGCGTCACCAACGACCGCTCCGCCATCCAGCGCGCCATCGACGCCTGCGCCAAAGCCGGTGGCGGCATCGTCGTCCTCTCCGGCGGCGATTTCCTCTCCGGCAGCCTCGAACTCCGCAGCAATATCACCCTCCGGATCCTCCCCGGCGCCACCCTCACCGGCAGCAGAAGCCTCGAAGACTACTCGCCCCCCCACCTGATCAGCATGAAAGGCGTCGAAAACGCCGCTCTCGACGGCGGTGGCCGGATCCACGCCAGCGGCGACGCCTGGCGCCGCGACCGCTCCGATCACCCCTACCTGCTGGGCCTCCGCCCCCGGCCTTCCCCCTCCGTCGAAATCGCCGACAGCCGAGGCATTCGCGTCGAAAACGTCTCCATCCGCGAAACCCCCGGCTGGGGCATTCACATCCTCCGCTCCGATGACGTCGTCATCCGCGGCGTCTCTCTCATCAGCCACCTCCGCGGCCCCAACACCGACGGCATCGACATCGACTCCAGCCGCAATGTCCGTGTCGCCGACTGCTACATCGAAGGCGGCGACGATGCCATCGTCCTCAAAACCCCCCGCCGCCCCGGCGCCGAACCCCGCGCCCTCGAAAACATCACCATCACCAACTGCGTGATGACCAGCACCTCCAACTGCTTCAAAATCGGCACCGAAAGCGCCTCCGACTTCAAAAACATCGCCATCACCAACTGCGTCATGTACAAACTCCCCCACGCGTTCCGCGCCCCGATCTCGGGTATCGCCATAGAAACCGTGGACGGTGGGACCATCGACGGACTCGTCGCCTCCAACATCACCATGCGCGACGTCGGCACCCCCATCTTCATCCGCCTCGGCAACCGCGGCCGAGGCATGCAGACCCCCCGGCCCGGCACCCTCCGCAATGTCTCCATCTCCAACGTCGTCGCCACCGGGTCGCTCGTCACCAGTTCCATCACCGGTCTCCCCGGCCATCGCGTCCAGCGCGTCAGCCTCGACAGCATCAACATCTCCATGAAAGGCGGCGAGACCAAGCCCGTCAGCATGGATGTGCCCGAACTGGCCGACCATTACCCCGAAGCCTGGATGTTCGGCACACTCCCCGCCCACGGACTCTACGCCCGCCACGTCGAGGGATTGACGCTGCGCAATGTCCAGTTGCATTGGGAAGCGGAGGATGTCCGGCCCGCCATGGTCCTCGACGACGTCTGGGGCGCCGCCATCGACGGCTTCCAGACCGCCACCGCCGCCGGCGACGCCGCCCTGATCCGACTCCACAACGCCGGAGAAGCCCTGATCCGCGGCGCCTGGACCCCCGCCGGCGCCAAAGCCCTCCTCGAAGTCACCGGACCCGAAAGCCGCGATATCCAACTCGGCGAAAACCTCCTCCGCGGCGCCAAACCCGCCATCCTCGGCCCCGGCGCCCCCGCCACCGCCCTCCTCCCCTGATCCCAAAGCAATACCCCCTCTCCCCCAGGCAATATTCGGTGCCTGGAACCCAATGCACCGAATTCACGCAACTCCGGCGCCAAATCGCTTCGTCCCCTTAACCACCCCGGCCCGGTAAGCCCGCGCCGCCCCCAATCCGTGCCGGGGACCAAATTCCCGCCCGGCATTTTCCTCCGGTA
>DNFG01000310.1:2368-2516 GCA_003487005.1 Bryobacterales bacterium | reverse complement strand
CCCTCCGCGCCGCTCTTCCGATCTCCCCCCCCCCAACGCCGCGGCCGGCCCGTCTACTTCTGGTCCGGTAGCGATGCCGTGCCGGCCGAAATCCGGATCCTCGCCAACGGCCCCGAATCGCAGATCGAGGAAGCCCGCATCGACGTCG
>DNFG01000310.1:0-2064 GCA_003487005.1 Bryobacterales bacterium | reverse complement strand
CGACGTCGACCTCCCGCGTTCGATCCGCTTCCAACTCGATCCGCCGGGAGATGACTTCCTCGACGCCATCCGCGGCTTTGGCGCCTTTTCGTATGTCATGGTCATGATCTGGGGCTCCTTCCGCGTCCTCGCCTTGCTCGGCATCCGCCGCGACTACCTCCGCCTCGCCCTGCGCACCGGCGGCCTGTTCGGTCTGCTTCTGCTCCTGATCTTCTTCCTCGGCGGCCCTCTCCAAACCCTCTACTACACGGGCTGGGACGACCTCGCCTCGCCCCGCCGCAATCCCGCCGGGTTCTTCTTCAGCCACGTGCTGGGCCGTTCTCTCGGCCTCGCCGTGCCCCTCGCCGCCGGCCTGCTCACCATTCGCGGCCGTCACATCCAAGCCTGGCTTGGCATCCTCGGCCCGGCTCTGCGCGGCCAGTGGTACCCCGAATCCTGGCGTGGCGTTCTCGCCGGCATCGCTGCCGCTCCCGCTCTCGCCGCCATCCCTTACTGTGCCGCCACGCTGGCGCCCGGCCCCCTCGTCCTGCTCACCCCCGCTCCCGAATTGCTCTTCCATCCGGTTCCGGCCTTCGGCCTCCTCGCCGAATTCGCGATCAACTCCGTCGGCATCCTCTGCCTGTTCTGCCTCGTCTACCCCTGGCTCCTGCGCCCGGAGGCACCATCCCGCCTCCGCTACGCGTTCTTCGTTCTCACGGGCCTCCTCATGGTCAGCCAGCGCGTCGGTCCGCTCCTCGACCACGGCTATGCCGCCGCCGCCACTCTTCCTCTCCTGCTGGGCGGCTGCTGGCTCATCATGCACCG
Organism: Bryobacterales bacterium; assembly: GCA_003487005.1. GTDB lineage: Bacteria > Acidobacteriota > Terriglobia > Bryobacterales > Bryobacteraceae > PNKE01. The sequence continues at coordinate 1,260 of DNFG01000310.1, read as the reverse complement.
GCTTGGGCTCGCCGCCCTGCTGACCGCCTGGCTCGTCTCCCTCGCCCTCCCGATGATCGGCGTCTACCTGCTCACGCCCGGCAGCTTCACCACCCCGATTCTCCAGATCGCCCTTGTCGCCGCCGCCCCCGCCCTCGGCGCCTGGTTCGCTTTCCGCCGCCCCGCTCCCGCCGGCGATGCCGACGACTTCCTCGCCGAAATCGAACGCCGCAACCACCCCGATACCGCCCCCCAACTCCGCTCCGAACGCGAACATCTGCTCAGCGAATTCGCCCTCGCCCGTGAAGCCCAGGAAGGCATGCTTCCCGCCTCCGCCCCGAATCTCCCCGGCTACTCGCTTGCCGCCTGCTGCCTCCCCGCGCGCGACGTCGGCGGCGACCTTTTCGACTACCTCGAACTTCCCGCCGGCCGCATCGGCCTCTGCGTCGCCGATGTCTCCGGCAAGGGCGTCCCCGCCGCTCTCTACATGACCCTCACCAAGGGCATGCTCGCCGCCGAGCAGGACATGGCTTCCGGTCCCCGTGATCTCGCCCGCGCCCTCAATACTCAACTCCTCAGCGCCGGACACCGCCGCACGTTCGTCACCCTCGTCTTCAGCGTCCTCGACCCCGGCACCGGACACGTCGAGATGGTCCGCGCCGGCCACAACCCAGCCCTCTGGTGGGAAGCCGCGGCCGGCCGCGCCCACTTCCTCAAACCCAAGGGCATCGGCCTCGGCCTCACCTCCGACAAACTCTTCCACGCCCACCTCGAAACCGGCGAACTCCGCCTCGATGCCGGCGACATCCTCCTGCTGTATTCCGACGGCCTGACCGAAGCCATGAACGCCGCCAGCCAGTTGTATGGTGACGACCGCCTCGCCCAGACCCTCGCCCGCCATGCCCACCTCGATGCACCCGCCCTCGTCGAAGCCCTCCTCGCCGATGTCCGCGAGTTTGTCGCCGGCGCTCCGTCCCAGGATGACCTCACCATCCTCGCCGTCAAGCGCCTCGCCCTCAGTCCCGCTCCTGACGGTGCGCATGAACCCGCCGCAGCAGCGACTTGAGCGCCTCCGCCGGCTCTAAATCCGCTTCCAACCGCGCCACCGTCGCCCCGTTGCCATCCAGTAGCAAAAACGCCCCCTGCTCCCGCATCACCATCTCCACCCGCCGCAGCAGTACCTCGCTTTCCCCGGCGTGGTCCCGGATCACCAGCCTCTCCCGCTCGCACCGCACTTCATACCGCCGGCTCCGCGCTCCCCGCCGCAACACCAGCGCCGCC
>DNFG01000345.1 GCA_003487005.1 Bryobacterales bacterium | reverse complement strand
ACCCCATCGATCACCTCGTCCACATCAAAAAAGTGGCCCTGCCCCTCTTCCCCCAGTACGGCCTCGAACCCAACATCTACTACATTCCCCCCATCCACGTTCCCGATAACTTCAACCGCCAGCTCTTCGGACCCCGCGCCACCGAGGCCGTCAAAACCTACCGGAACGCTTTCAACGACCGCGACCTCGCCGGCCTCCTCTGCCTCTTCGGTTCCACCGAACGCATGGTCACCCGCTTCACCCGGCAGGGCGACATCGTCACCGGCATCGAAGACTCCGGCGCCGCCGCCGTCCGGATCCCGATGAATGAACCCGTCCACATCCGGCCCGCCCAGGATCCGCGCAATCAACTCGTCCGCATCAACTGCCCCTGAGGTTCTCCCATGAAGACCACCACCGCATCGCTGATTGTCCTCCTCGCCCTCGCCGGTTGCAGCCGCGGCCCTGAACTCGTTCCCGAGGTCGTCGCCCTCAAGTCCGACAGACTGCCCGCCAGCCCCGCCGACTCCGCCTGGGACCGCGCCCCCGAGCACGTCGCCCGCCTCCTCCTCCAGGACCTCGTTGAACCCAGGCAGATGAAGGCCAGCACCCAGGAAGTCCGCGTCCGCGCTCTCTCCGACGGCGCTCGGGTCGTCTTCCGCCTCTCTTGGGCCGACGACAACCTCAGCGACGCCCCCGGCCCCGCCAGGATGGTCGATGCCTGTGCCGTCCAGATCCCGGCGAAGCTCCGCCCCGATCCGCCCGCCCCCCAAATGGGCGACGATCACGGCCTCGTCCAGGTCACCTACTGGCGCGCCGACTGGCAGGCCGCGGTCAATGGCCGCGGCGATTCCATCAAGGACCTTTACCCCAACGCCGTCGTTGACCACTACCCCTTCGACGCCCAATCCCTCGAAAAAGGCTCCGATGCCCAGAAGGAAATGGCACAGCGTTACGCCCCCGCCCGCGCCCTCGGCAATCTCCGCGCCGGCCCACGCGAGAAGCCTGTCGAGGACCTCATCGCCAATGGTCCCGGCACCCTCAGCCCCGGCCCATCTCTCGATTCCGCTGGCCGAGGCCAACACTCCCCGAAAGGCTGGTCTGTCCAGATCAGTCGCAAACTCCCCGAGGGTCTCTCCTCAAGTGAGCGCACCCAGGTCGCCTTCGCCGTCTGGCAAGGCTCCGAACAGGAATCCGGCGCCCGCAAAATGCGCACCGGATGGATCCCGCTCGTCGTGAGGAGCCCCAAATGACCGAAGCCCCTCGTCCACTCCTCCAGGGCGCCGCCGAGTGGCGCCTCCTCTCTCTGTTGTTCGAATATCCGGCCGGCGATTGGCGGCGTCACGTGGAAGCCGTCACCCCCGAAATCTCCGACCCTCTCCTCACCGAAGCCGCCACTGCCGCACTCGAACAGGCTGCCGAAGGCATCCACCACTCGATCTTCGGCCCCGGCGGCCCCGTCCCCCCTCGCGAAGCCAGCTACCTCACTGGCATCCAACTCGGCTATCTGCTTGCCGAACTCTCCGACCTGTACCAGAACTTCGGTTACCACCCCTCTTCGACCGAGTCCCCCGACCACCTCTCCGTCCAGGCCGGATTCCTCGCCTTCCTCCAGTTCAAACTCGCCTTCGAAACCGCCTCCGGCAACCCCGATCACGCCGCCCTCTGCCAGCAAGGTATCGACTACCTGCTCAAGGAACATCTCAGCCAACTGGCCGAACCCGTCGCCGCCGCCCTCGAGTCCGTCGGACCTCCCTACCTCGTTCTCGCCGGCCGGGCTCTGCTCGCTCGCGTCGGCCCCGCAGAGCCTCGCCCCGGCCTCGCCATCCCCGGCCTCGTCGCCGGCGATGAAGAGGCCGAAATCACCTGCGGCGCCGCCCCGTCCGTCCCCGATCCCCTCGTCCAACTCCCAACCTGAGGTGCCAGCCATGTCCGTCAATCACCCCATCCTCGACTTGATGAACGAACACCGCCTCATCGAGAAAGTCCTCCAGGCTCTCGACGCCCGGCTGGCCTCTTCTCCGCCTGCTCCGTTCCCCGCGGATTTCGTCGAACAGGCGCTCGATTTCCTCCTCCATTTCGCCGACGGCTGCCACCACTACAAGGAAGAGGAAGCTCTCTTCCCGGCTCTCGCCGAACGCGGCGTCCCCGTCGAGGGTGGCCCCATCGGCATGATGCTCCATGAACATACCGTCGGCCGCGAATGTCTCGCCGGCATCCGCGAAAATCTCCCCTCTGCTCGGACCGGCAACCCGGATGCCATCGCCCGCCTGCGCAAATTCGCCACGGAGTATGCCAGCCTGCTTCGGAACCACATCTGGAAGGAAGACAACATCCTCTTCAAAATGGCCGGACACGCTCTCGATTCCGCCACCCTCGACCGCCTTACCGTCACCTTCAATCACGAGCGGAACCCCCGCGTCAACTCTCAACTCCGCGCCCGCTATCTCGCGTTTGTCTCCTCGCTCTAGCCCCTCGCCAACGGCCAGAGGCAAGTGATCGTCAGCACCATGTGCAGTGAAGCCACCGCCAGCGTCCGGTACCCGACTCGCGTCAGTGCCTCCTCCAAATGGGCCGGCGTCCGCAGACGCCACAGTTCGATCCCGTTCGCCAGCGCAGATGCCATCAGCGGCACGGCCAGACGCCACTCCACCATCGCCACCACCCCTGCCGCCGCCAATTGGCCAGCCTGACCCGCGTACGCCAGCCACGGCCTCTCCACCCGGTCACTCTTCCGTCCCGCCCGTGCCCGCAACCGCGCGTGTACCACCAGAATCGACGCCATCGCATGTCCGCTCAGCAGCCCCCACAACCACCACGCCCACCCCGGAATTCCCCCCGTCCCCACCAGCACCGCCAGCAATCCCGTCGTCCCCAACCCCGCCGCACTCACCACCTGGAACGCAACCGAACGCTGCCGGTTCTTCAGGGAAACCGCCACAGCCGCTCCCGTCAGCACCAACCCAACGCCCGCCAGCGCCGCCAACGCCCCCAGTGGCGCCCATCGCGCCAGCGTCAGCAAGCACCCCAGCAGCGCCGCCCCCTCCACACCCGCCCACCACGCCGCTCGCACCGCCTGATCCCCTCTCCGTCGAAACACCCACATCTCCCGCGCCATCACCGTCAGCGGCTCCCGCATCAGAAATCCCATCAGCACCATCCCCAGCGCCGGCACGAACAGGTTCGTCCACTGCCCTCCCAGAATCGCCCCCGCCACGAATGGCTGCAACAATAATCCCCAGGCCCCGTGTTCCCGAGGGATCGGCGGTTTTGGACTCACGCTCTCACCCCAGCCTCAACCCTCACTCGGATCTCCCCCGCTTCCGGCGCAATCGCCCCGGCTCTCGGGCCCCTCATTCCGCCAATCCCATGCCGGATGGCTCCCCTCACAGTTCCGCGATGCATCCGCCTCTTATGCTAACCCCGTTGCGCCCGCCCCTTCGTGAACCCGCCCTCAGCCCTGCACCCCGCATTCCCGCCCCAACTCAGCTACCACCCCGCTCTCACTCCTCCACCGGATGGCACGCCGTTATCGGCGCCGCCGCAATGATCCGCCCAACCACCGGCGTGAACATCGGATAGCGGTAGTTCGTCACTCTCACTTCGACGTGCCGGCTCATCACGGCCACTCCAGAGAACGAACCGGCGTCGACCGAACTGAACGGACGGATCACCACGCTCGCTCCTGCCATCCCGATCGGCACATAGCCGCCACCGCCCGCCGATCCGCTCCGCACAATGCTCTCCGCTCCCGCCGCATCGTTGGTCGTCGAGTAGTACCGCGCAGCCCACGCCGCCCTTTGCGCAATCGTTTCATGGCTCAGGAAGGCAATCCCCACGTCGATGATCCCGAACAGGAAGATCAGCACCACGGTCACGATCAGTGCAAACTCCACGAGTTGTTGGCCTCGCGCTCTCTTCGCTTTCATGGCAGCACCGGAGGGACATAGCGTCCCAGAAACGGAAATGTCGCGACGGGCTTCCCCGAAACCGTCGCCCGCCGGTTGCCCGGCAGAAATGCCATACTCGCGCCCGGAATGTCGTAATTCACCACCGTCACTGTGATCGTCCTGGGACGCGTGCCGGCCGTGGCAGGCGTCCGGGTCACGCTGATATTGCCCTCCGTTAGACCCGGCGCCACAGGCGATCCACCGCCGGCAGGCGTCCCATAGACCACCGCGCGAGCCACCGCCTGCCGGAAATGAGCTTCATCCCCAGGCTGCTCGCTATATGTCCGCATCGACCCGTACCGCGCCCCGTCATGCACCGCCTTGTCCACCCTCGTGTAATAAAACATCACATACCCGAAATTGATCGTCCCCAGCAACAGCAGCACCAGCAACGGCAGCACCACCGCAAACTCCACAAGCGCATTCCCGGACTGTCGACTGGCTCTCATTGCACCAACCTCAGCACCCAGACTCCCGATCCCTGATTCACCGGGACTCCACTACCCCCCTCCCGCGCCCCCGCGTACACCGCGCACCAGTTGCTGCCGGGGTTGCCATAGTCACTGGATGGCACCAGAAGAATGAACGGCTCGATGGTCATGACCGTGGCCGAGGCCCCGGAGCCTGGCTTCAGGAAAGCCGTGCCAATCCCCGACACCACGGGTGAGAAGATGAGCCGCGTGTCGCGCGGATCCACACTGTCATAAAGAACCGGATCATTCGTCGTCTGATTCGAGTCGTAGTCGATGAGCCGCCGCAGCTCGTTCTGGGTCGCCTGACGGACACCAGTCGCCACGGTGATCTGACCGCCTTCCACGATCACCTGGTCCTGGTATCCGGCGGCCATGGCGTCCACGATATCGCGTGTTCCGCCTTGAAAGTAGGCCCCAGTCCACGAAAAAAGATCCTGGGAAACCCCATCTTCGAACGGATCCACGTTGTAAAGCGCCGTCACAAACTGCGGGGTCGCATTCCCGGCACACCACGTGTTGATGTTGGGAGGATTGCGCCCCGAGACGGGATTCCCGCCTCCCAGCACCGTGGCCGTCGCGGCCAGACGGGTCTCCAGCAGTTCGTCACTCATCCATCTGTTCACGTACTCCCACGCATCCTGCAGGTCCTTCGAGGGGTTATTTCCCCACCGGAAAGTGTATTGTTCGCCCTTGACCAGTCCGCCAATACCCGAGCGGGCCGCGTAAGGGAATCCTCCCGCCCCCATCACCGTGATCCGCTCCAGGCCCGCCACCGCCTCTGCCGAAACCATCCGGCTCCGCTCCGCCACCAGCACCGGCAGGAACGACAAAGGCACCGGCACCGTCGCCCGCGCCCGCACATACATCGTCCCCGAGTCCGGTGAAGTCGTGAACGTGCCCGCGCTGAAACTCGACCCCGCCGAATACTGCAACACCACCCCGGCCCCTCCAAAAGTCTCCCGGTCGAAATCGTACCGCTTCCACACATCCGACCCATCCGGCACCCGCGCGCCCACGATCTCCGCCAGGCGCGCCAGCGCCAGCGCATCCACGAACGACTGCGCCTCCGTTCGCACCACGTACATCCGCCCCACATCCACCGCCAGCCCCACCGACGCAATCAGCACCACCACCGCAATCGCAAACAACACCAGCACCGCCCCCTTCTCCCGTCTCCGGAACCTGCTCTTGGGTAACATATGCTCCCCCGCTTCCTTCAACCGTCAACTCCGATCTTGGGCCACCTTCGACAAGGCTTCAATCCTGCCTAAGGTTAATCACTCATCCACTTTCTCCGGCGGAACCACCAGCACTGCTTCAACCGCCACCGCTTGCCCGTCCCGTGCTGCCGCCCGGAACTTCCAGCTCCCGATCATCGACAGGAATCCCGGATCCGCCTTCTGCGCGGACGCCAGCATTCGAGGTTCCTCCACCTCACCCCCAGCCGAAATCCGGAAGTGGTACGCCGTGTACCCCGTCGCCTTCCTGAACTGAGGGATCTGCGCAAATCGCACGTACGGCGATTCCAGCCGCGTTTCATTGTCCAGGCTGATCACCATCCCCGTCCTCCGGACCGCCTTCCGCTGCCGGGCGTCAACACAGAACTGCAGAATCCAGTCCCGGCTCAATCCCACTTGCAGGTACGCCGTATACACCGGACGCCCCTGCAGAACGTCGTCGATCAGTGGAACTCCCGGCGGTAGCCCGGCGCCCACCACCAGCACATCGAATCGCCCCCCCTCGGGATAGGTCAACCTCCGCGTCCCATCCGGCCACTCGGCCACCAGGATCGCTCCGGCTGCCGTGTCAATCGAAAACGTCTTCAGCGCACCCTCGCTGTCCGGAATCCCGGCCGCCCCCCGGCCCGCCGCCGCGTCTGTCGGGCCTCCAGGCGCCACGACCGGTCCCGGCGGGAGTTGCATCACCGCCGCCGTCGCGGGGGGGGCGGCCGCCGCAGTTCCGGACCCGGCCTCTTTCGTTCCGAGCGATCCCTCCGCCGTGCCCGAAAGCGGAACCCGAAACGCCTCTTCCGGCCTGGGCCCGAGCGACGTCACCGCGATCACCGCCGCCGGTACCCCCGGCTCCAATGAACCGGGCGGCGCCGCCCGGTTC
>DNFG01000138.1 GCA_003487005.1 Bryobacterales bacterium | reverse complement strand
CCCCACCACAGGCTGGGCCTTTTCTCTTGGTGGAAGTGAGGTTTGATCACCGAAAATGTGATCTCCGGCGGCTCCGCTCTGTAGCATCCGGCAATACAACTGCGTCATCATACTGGAATAGGTTTTCAGATGACGCGACTCCTGCTGTTTCTCCTGCTGTTTGTGGTGTGTCTGCCCGGTCAGACCCTCCGCGGTTTAATCACTGGCCGAACGATCCCCCACGCCAAAGTTGAGGTGACCAGCGCCGAGACTGGCAGGACGCGTTCCGTCGCGGCATCCGCCGATGGGCGGTTTACCGTCCCTTCGCTCGCCGCTGGGATCTACCGGATCAGCGCGGAAGCCTCCGGCCATCAAGGCCTCGCCCGCGATATTACGCTTGGCGTCAACCAGGAGATTGACATCGAGTTGCCATTGCCGGCGGGCGCCGGCCGGGAAGAGGTCGAGGTTCGAGCCACGGCTTCGCTACTCCGTCCAGATTCGGCCGCCGCCGGTGGCTGGATTGCGCCTCATCAAGTGGTGGACTTGCCCCTGGATGGGCGGAACTACTACGAACTCGCACTCCTGATGCCCGGCGTGACTCTGCCTGCCCAAGGTTCCGCCGGCAGCGTTCGCGGCAACTTCGCCATGAACGCGAACGGTTCACGTGAAGACGGCAATCTGTTCCTGCTGGATGGTGTGTACAATGCCGATCCCAAACTGAACGGAGTCGGCATAACCTCACCGGTTGACGGGATCCGCGAGTTTGAAGTGGGCACCGCGAACTACGACGCCTCCTTTGGCCGGAATGCCGGAGCGCAAGTCAATGTGGTGCTCCGGTCCGGCGGGAATCAGTTTCATGGCGCGGCCTATCACTTCTTCCGGAATGCCAAACTCGATGCGCGAAACTTCTTTGCGCCTGCTGGCGAGGCGGATCCGCGGTATCAGCGCAATCAGTATGGCTTCGCGCTGGGCGGCCCCATTCGCAGGGACAGGACGTTTTTCTTCACTGACTTCGAGGGGCGGAGGTTGAACGAAGGTCTTCCGCGGGAGACCAATGTGCCAACGGCGCTGGAGCGCACGGGTGATTTCTCGCAGTCCGGACTTCCGTTCGTCATCGATCCATTCACCCAGTCGCCCTTCCCGGGTAACCGGATCCCATCTTTCTACCTGAATCCCGTCGGCGTGAACATCGCAAACCTGTATCCGTTGCCGAACCGGGCGGCAGCGGGGCGGAACTTCATCTCGGCGCCAATTTTGCGTGACAACAGTGAAACAGCCGACCTCCGCCTGGACCATGCCCTGACCGCCCGTTCCGAGTTGACCGGCCGCTACTCCATCTCCGACCGGCGCCTGTCCGAACCGTTCGCCGGAAATGCATTCGCCCAGTTCCCCGGCTATGGGAATGTCGTTCCCCATCGCGCCCAGAATGCCATGATCGGTCACACGCACGTCTTTACGCCGAATCTGATCAACGAACTGCGCCTCGGTTTCAACCGCGTGGCCATTGCCGTGAATCAGGAGAACCAGTCCGTCGACCTGAACCGGCAAGTGGGCCTGCCGACCTTCGCCCAGAGACCCCGACAATTGGGTCTCAGCTACATTTCGGTGCTGGGGTACTCGCCGCTCGGAGACGAATACAATAACCCTCAGGCCAGCGCGTCGAACACGTACCAACTGGTAAACACTTCCACTTGGACCCGCGGCCGCCTTCTGCTGAAGTTCGGGACAGACATTCGCAAGTTCGACCAGCGGGCCTTCCGCGATGTCCAATCCCGAGGTCTGATCAATTTTGTCGGATTCACGGGCAACGCACTCACTGAATTGCTGCTTGGCATCCCGGCGGTCACTGGCGGCGCCCGCCTCGACAATCGCCAGCACCTCCGCGGCGAGAGCTACAACTTCTTCACTCAAGCCAACCTGCGGGTCCGTGAGGACCTCACCCTGAATTTCGGCGTCCGCTACGAGTTCAACTCCCCGCCCGTGGACCCCCAGAACCGAGCCAGCCTGTACAATCCCGCAACGGGCGGTATCTCGATGGTTGGAACGGACGGACTGCCTCGCGCCGGTTATGCCTCCGACCGCAATAATTTCGGGCCAAGGTTTGGCTTAGCCTGGTCACCGGGGGACCGCAAAACGGTACTCCGCGGCGGCTACGGCATCTATTTCGACCAGTCCGCCCTCGCGCCCAGCGAAGGCCTGTACTTCAGCGCCCCCCATTTTGATTTCCGCCTGTTTGTGACATCGCAACAGTTCCCGCTCACTCTCCAGAACCCTTTCCCGGACAATTTCCCCATGCCCACGCCCGCGTCCGCCTTCACCTTCAACTCGCGGATGCGTACCCCCTACATCCAGCACTTCAATCTCCAGGTGCAGCGGCAGTTGGACCGTGCCACGGTTCTTGAGGTTGGCTACGTTGGAGCGAAGGGGACCCGTCTCCTGATGGCGCGAGACATCAACCAGGCGCCGCCGGCGGCCACGCAGTTTCCCATGCGCCCCAACCTGATGTTTCAGGACATCAACGAACTTGAATCGCGCGCCGCGTCAAACTATCACTCGATGCAGGCTTCCCTTCGCCGGACCCTCACTGGCGGAGTCTCGCTGCTGGCCTCCTACACGTACGGAAAATCAATCGACGACGCCTCGAACTTTTTCCCCTCCGCCGGCGATGCCAATTTCCCACAAGACAGCCGGGATACCAGGTTTGAGCGCGCCCGGTCGGGTTTCGACGTCCGCCAGCGGTTCACTGCCGCTGCCGCCTGGCTGATTCCTTGCTCACACAAGGCCAAGGCTCGCTGGCTCCTGGCGGGGTGGCAGCTGAACGGGATTGCCGCGATGCAAACCGGGCGGCCTTTCACTGTGGCCCTTCCTGGGGAGATGGACAACTCCGGTACGGGGAGATCGTCGCTCGGCTTCGGGGCAAACGACCGCGCGAACATCGTGGGTGACCCCGGCCTCGCCAACCCCGGCCCGGGCACCTGGTTCAACCCAGCTGCCTTCGCCTTCCCAACCCCCGGGACGTTTGGCAACGCCGGCCGCAATATCCTGGACGGACCCGGCCTCGCGTCAGTCAATCTCTCTGTTTTGAAGAGCTTCGAAGTGAAGGACGGCACCAGCCTCCAGTTCCGCGCCGAGTCCTTCAATGCGCTCAACCGCACCAACTTCAATCAGCCGCAGAACTTCCTCGGCGCCGCCGGTTTCGGTTCGATCACCAGCGCCCAGAATCCCCGGTTGGTCCAGCTCGGCATCAAACTTCTCTTCTAGGCACGCCCGGCAGCCGAGTCTGCCTACAATAAGAGGGATGAAATGGACCCTCGTGCTGGCCCTTGTTCTGGCGTTTCCGGCCTTACCGCAGGAGGAAATGTCCAGCCGCGACAAAATCCGGCAGGCGCGTGATTCTGGCAAACGTGGTCCGGAGGCGATCCCCCAACTTGAACCACTGCTCCGCGATGCCGATGTCGAAGTGCGCCGGGAGGCCGTTCGCGCCGTAGTCGCAATAGGCACCCAACACTCCCTCGACCCCCTGGTGGCCGCCTGTGGCGACAACGATAGCGAAATCCAGATTTTCGCCACGGACGGCCTTGTCAATTTCTACCTCCCCGGCTACGTCGAAACCGGGCTGAGTGGCACCATCCGGCGCGCCGGGGACATGATCACCGCACGCTGGAGGAGTGACGAAAGCCGGGAAGTTGTCGACCCGGACGTCCCCGTCCGCCCCGAGATCATCACAGCTCTTGGCCGCATCACGACTGGAGGCTCATCCATGGCCTCTCGTGCCAATGCGGCCCGCGCGGTGGGCATCCTGCGCGGCAATGCCGCTCTTCCCGACCTGCTCGAAGCACTCCGATCGAAGGATGATCGCCTCATTTTCGAGTCCCTGATTGCCATCCAGAAGCTGCGTGACCCTGCCGCGGGCCCGCGCGTCACTTTTCTTCTTCGTGACCTTGAAGAGAAGGTTCAACGCGCGGCGATCGAGACCGTCGGCCTGATGCGAACTCCCGAGGCGGTCCCCGATCTTGAACTCGTCCTCGGCGATACGCGCAGCAAGAATGTTCGCCGCGAGGCCATGTTTGCCCTTGGACGCATCGCCACGCCCGACCTCCGTGAACTCTTCCTTCGCTACCTGAATGATCGCGACAACGACCTGCGCGCCGCAGCAGCGGAGGGCCTTGGGCGAATTGGTCAGACCGGGGACCTTCCCATGGTCCGCCGTTCCTTTGAGGAAGAGCGCCGCAATGGCCCGCGGCTTGCCTTCGCCTTCGCCTCCGTGGCCTTGGGCGATACGGCGATGACGGAGTTCGCGCCGCTTCGCTATCTGGTCAACTCGCTGACGCAGCGTGCCTGGCGGGACGTCGCCATTCCGTACCTGAGTGAGCTCTCCGTGAAGCAACCCGTCCGCGCGGCTCTATACACCGCCCTCCCCGCCGGTACCCGGGATGAGAAGACTGGAATCGCCTACGCGCTCAGCGCAACCGCCGCCCCCGACGCCGTTGAACCCCTCGAGGCGCTCATGCGGGATCCTGACCCGGTGATAGGAACTGAGGCGGTCCGGGCGCTGCGTATCCTCCGCTCGCGGATTCGTTGATCTCGGCAAACCGTCGGTGTAAACACCAAAAGGGCGAGCCCGCACGGCTCGCCCTTTTGGCAAAATTGAGTTGAAAGAGAAGCCTACTTGGCCTTCTTCTGCTTCTGCTGACCGACGCGGACCTTGAACATCTTCTGCTGCTGGTCGGTCCAAGCCTTCCAGTCAAACCGTTTCGATGCTTCGGCCAAATATAGATCCTGGTCGACGCCTTTCGGCAGAACCGCCATCAGGGTCGCCTGCTGGCCCTCGGGACCGGTAATCCGGAATCGACGTACATTCGGAATCGCCATAACCTTCTCACTATACCACGCCCCCCGACTCCTCCGCTTGGGCGTCGCGTTGCCCGCCATGCCCTAGACTGAAGGGATTATGCCGATGCCCCCCTCGCGGCCGCGGGCGCTCATCACCGACTTCGATGGGACCATGACCCTGACCGATTTCTACGAAGTGGCGGTCGCTCGTTGCCTCGATCCGGACACCCCCGACTACTGGGCAAGCTACGCAGCCGGTACCATCACCCATTTTGACGCCATGGCCGGAATCTACCGCCATATCCGCTGCCCGGAGACCGTTGTCCGGGAAGAAGTTCTTCCCGACATGCAGATCGACCCAGCACTTCCGGAGGCCATTGCCCGCCTCCACGGAATCGGTTGGGACGTCATCGTAGTCTCGAATGGCTCCCTCTGGTACATTGACATTCTCCTCGCCGAACTCGGCCTCGGCGACCTCCCCCGCCATGGCAACCCCGGGCACTTCGTCGATGGTCAGGGCCTGATTCTCGAACTTCCCACCGATTCGCCTTTCTTTTCCCCTCAGCATGGCATCGACAAATCACTCATCGTCCAGAATGCGCTCCAGAGCTACGAGCGAGTCGCCTTTGCCGGCAATGGTCCCCCCGACCTCAAACCCGCTTTGCTGGTCCCGCCGGAATTGCGGTTCGCCCGCACCTGGCTTGCCTCCGCTCTCTCCGAGCGGGGCGAATCTTTCCACCGCTACGAGCGCTGGTCCGAGATCGTCAAGTATCTGATGGAAAAGGAGTTTTCATCGTGAGACGCTCCATGATCCGCATCCCGGAACTCGTCCGGATCAAGGCTGGCGCCCTCGACCGGATTGGCCTCTACCTCGACCGTCCCGGCTTCCGCCGCACCGCTCTGATGTTCAGTGAAGGACTCCCCTCGGACCTGCCCGCTCGACTCCGTGCCTCCCTCTCCGCCCACTCCATCGAAGCCGCTGCCAGCCATGAAATCACCGGAGCCAGCTTTGAAGAGGCGTCCGCTCTCCTCGGTGGCCTTCCGCCCCGCTGTCAGGCCATCGTTGGCCTTGGCGGCGGCAAAGCTCTGGACACTGCAAAGTATGTTGCAACCTTGGCCAATCTCCCATACTTCGCCGCGCCAACCTCACTCTCCAACGACGGTTTCTGCTCTCCCCAATCCAGTCTGACCCTCGATGGCCGGCGCAAGAGCCTCGCCGCCCACCTGCCTTGGGCCGTTGTCATCGATACTGAAGTCTGTCAGGCTGCCCCCGCCGCGCTCTGGGCCTCCGGCGTGGGAGACCTCGTCGCCAAATTGACAGCGACCGTCGACTGGAAGCTTTCATTCCACGCCACGGGCGAGATTGTCGACGATTTTGCAACCCTGCTCAGCGACGCAACCGTTTTCCAGTTCGCCGGCCGTCCCGAACGGGACTCGGAGGGGATCCGCCTCCTCGGAACCGCACTCATGCTGAACGGCATAGCCATGGAGATGGCAGGAAGTTCACGGCCGGCCTCTGGCGCCGAACACCTGATCTCCCATGCTCTCGATGCCTGCTCCGCACGCCCGCGGTTACATGGCCTCCAGGTCGGCTGTGCCGCCTATCTGACCGCCCACCTCCAGGGCGGCGACCATGCCGACACGATTGGGCGTATCCTCGACGGCGCCGGATTCTGGGACCTCCTCCGGCGGGATCCCTTCATCCTCTCCGAATGGCGAGAAGCATTCGCACTCGCACCCTCCATTAAGCCCGGCTACTACACCGTGCTCTCCACCCGTGATGCCTGGCCTGAATCGGAAGAGCGAATTGCCACCGATCCCCGCCTCCGTCAGTGCTTCGCCGGCTGATCCTTCGCTGCGGGCTTCGCCGCGGACCCCTGATGCGCTTTGGTCTCGGCCGGGGTTTCCGCCTGACTCGCCACTCCAGCGGGCGGCGGAGGCACGTCCCGGTATTGCACAATCAGCGACACCCGGCGGTTCGCCGGATCAAAGGGATTCGCCGGATTCCGCAGGTGCTGGTCCGCAAATCCCCTGATTTGAGCCACTTGCTGTGGAGGTACCCCACCTTCCAGCAGGATCCGCCGCGCCGTGTTGGCCCGGTCGGCCGATAACTCCCAGTTTGTGTAGCCCACCGTCGACGCGTACGGTTTTGCGTCCGTGTGGCCCTCCAGCAACAGCTTGTTTGGCAGCGTTCCCAGTTCGCCCGCCAACAGGCGAATGATCTCTGATCCCCGATCGCTCATTCGCGCACTTCCGCTGTCAAAAAACAGGCCGGCATCGTTTTCCAGTAACTCGATCCGCAGACCTTCATGGGTGACCGTCACCTGCACATTGTTTTGCAACTGCTCGAACTTGGGCATCTCCCGCATCGCCTGCTCGATCTTCTCCTTTAACTGCGCCATGTCGTCCTTGGCCAGCACCAGGGCCTCCCCCAGACCCGCCATGGTGGACCCTTGCAGCTTGCCGTTGCCCGTCGGATCAGTGAAGTACCCGCCCACGGCCTTCTGCACTTCCTCACTCGAAGCCAGCAGCCAAAGCACGATGAACAGCGCCATCATGGCAGTCACGAAATCGGCGTACGCCACCTTCCAGGCGCCGCCGTGATGGCCGTGGCCGCCCTTCTTTTTGCGAACGATGATGATCGGTGGAGGTGTTGTCATGGCCAGTTCTCTCCGCTAGGCCGCCTTCGCGGCCGCAGCCCCACCACCCTTCAGGGTCTTCTCCACTTCCGCAAACGACGGACGGAAGTGTGCCGGAATCATCCGCCTCGCCGACTCCACCGCCAGCGCCGGCGCCAATCCCTTCACAAAGGCCAGAATTGCCGCCCGGATGAACTGCAGGTACATCACTTTCGCCTCTTCCTGCTTCGCCATGTTCTGTGCCAATGGTCCGACCAGCCCGTAACACAGCAGAATTCCAAGGAAGGTGCCCACCAGCGCGGCCGCCACTTTCATCCCGATCTCTTCCGGAGGGCCCCCCAGCGCCCCCATCGTGATCACCACCCCCAGGACCGCCGCCACGATCCCCAACCCGGGCAGCGAGTCAGCCACCGTCGTCAGCGCCGAGACAGGTTCATGGCCTTCCTTTTCCTGCACCTCGATGTCCATCTCCATGATCTGGTCCAGTTCGTGCGGCGCCACACCGCCGGAAATGGACATCCGGATGGTGTCGCAGCAAAAGGCAAGCGCCGCGTGATCCTTCAGGAACTTCGGATACTTCTGAAACACCGGGCTCTTCTCCGGCTGATCAATGTCCCCCTCCAACTTGGCCATCCCGTTCTTGCGCGCATACACGAACAGGTCGTTCAACATCCGGAGATTCTCCATGTAATACGCCTGGTTGTACGGGCTCCCCTTCAGCACCGCCACGGAACTCTTGAAGATCGAAATCACCAGGTGCATCGGGTTCGCGATGAACAGCGTTCCAAACGCCGCTCCACCAATGATCACGAACTCCGAGGGCTGGTTCAGCACCAGCAAGTTCCCGTGGTGCATCAGATAGCCGCCAATAACCGAGCCGAATACAATGACAATCCCGATGATGACAAACATGTTCTTAGACAGCCGGGCTTGACCTTCCGGTGCTCGCCCGCTCATTGCTTCCTATCGGCCCACATCGGGCTTCTTTGAGGAAAGCTCACGCTTGCCTCGGACGATACACTGGAGGCTGAGATGCTGGGCTCGCTCAATCCGAAACGCCGCTCCGCGGACGCGGCGCCAGCCCTGCCCGCGGGCGTCACCTCGCTCGACGAGCTGGTCGCTGCTCCCCCGCTGCGCGAAGCCCTCTCCTTCTTCGCCCAGGCCCGCCGCTGGATCGACGAAACCCACCTCGCCCTCTGCCGCGTTCCCGCTCCGACCTTCCAGGAACAGGCTCGCGCCGAGTGGATCATGACTCAGCTCGCCACCATGGGCCTTGATGCCCGGCAGGACCGTGCCGGCAATGTCTACACCCTCGCCGGAGACCCCGGGCGCCACCTCCCTCTCGTCGCCGTCACCGCCCACCTCGACACCGTCCTCGCTCCCCGCGACCCTTCTGAAATCCACGTCGATGCCCGAGGCCGGTTTCTTGGTCCCGGCGTCTCCGACAACGGCTCCGGCCTTGCCGCACTGATGGCGCTCGCCCGCTCCCTCACGCTCCATCCTCTCGACCTCGACATCCCCGCCGGCGTCCTGCTCGTCTTCAATGTCGGTGAAGAAGGCGAGGGAAACCTCTCCGGAATGCGCTTTTTGTGCAAAAATTCGCCCTTCGCCCCCCGCATTCGCTCCTTTCTCGTCCTCGATGGACCCGCGCTGGAGCCCATCACCGCAGAGGCCCTCGCCTGCCGCCGCTTCGAAATCACCATCACCGGCCCCGGCGGCCACTCCTGGTCCGACCACGGCGCCGCCAACCCCGTCCACGCCCTCGCCCGCTGCATCGCCTGGTATTCCGACGCCCGCTCCCTCGAAACGCCCCTCGCCCGCCGCTCCTGGAACTTCGGCGTCATCGATGGCGGCTCCACCGTCAACGCCATCCCCGCCTCGGCCCGTGTCAAAGTCGACCTCCGCTGCCTCCGTCAGGATGTCCTCAGCGCCATGGCCGCCGAACTCGCCTCCGTCCTCGAACGCGCGGTGCAGGCCGAAAACGGCCTTGCCCGTCAGGGCCGCGTCACCGCCCGCCTCAAGGAGGCCGGATCCCGGCCTGGCGGCGCCCTGCCCGAAGGCTCCCCCCTGCTCGCCTATCTGCGCACCGTCGACCAGTTCCTCGGCATCCGCTCCTCTGTCGATTGCGCCTCCACCGACGCCAATATCCCCCTCTCGATGGGCCTTCCCGCACTCTCCATCGGCGCCGGCGGCTCTGGCGGCGGCGCGCACACCCCACAAGAGTGGTATCACCCCGAGGGCAGGGAACGCGGCCTTCGCCGCATTGCGATCTTCCTTCGCCTCCTCCTCGCCGAGGCAGCCTCCGGAGTATGACTCCCGCCCTCCGCGCCGAACTCACCCTCGTCGCCATCGCCTTCATCTGGGGCGCCACCTTCGTCATCGTGAAGGACGCACTCTCCGATGTCTCCACCCTCCTCTTCCTCGCTCTCCGTTTCAGTTTCGCCACCGCCCTCCTCTTCGCCGTCTTCCGCCGCCACCTGAGCGCCCCCCTCGACCGCCGCTCCTGGTGGGGCGGCGCCTTCTGCGGTTCCCTTCTCTTCCTCGGCTACGCCTTCCAGACCTCCGGGCTTCGTTTCACCACCGCCTCCCGCTCCGCCTTCATTACCGGGCTGTACATCGTCATCGTTCCCCTCCTCGCTGCTGTTCTCGCCCGCCGCCGCCCCCGCTGGATCGAAATGGCCGCTGTCGCCGCCGCTCTCGGTGGCACCATGCTGCTGACCTCCACCGCCGCCGGTTTCGACCTCAACTCCGGCGACCTCCTCACCCTCGCCTGCGCCTTCGCCTTCTCTGCCCACATCGTCGCCGTCGCCCACTGGACCCACCGGATGAACTACGAATGGCTCACTCTTCTCCAGGTCGGCGCCGTCGCCGCCTGGAGCCTGGCCACCTTCGGCTGGCTCGAAATCCCCGAAGTCCGCTGGACTCCCCGGCTGTTCTTCGCCCTCGCCGCCACCGGCGCCCTCGCCACCGCCCTCTCCTTCTCGCTCTACACCTGGGCTCAGCGCCACACGTCCGCCACCCGCGCTGCCCTCATCTTCGCCCTCGAACCCGTCTTCGCCGGACTCGTGGCCTGGGGCTACGCCGGTGAAGCCTGGAACGTCCGGTCCCTTTCCGGCGCCGCCCTCATCCTCGCCGCCATCCTCCTCGTCGAACTCAAACCCGCGCGCAAGAACGCCTAACCCCGCCAGGGCCGCGCAACCGGGTACTCCGCCGACTCTGTCCGGCAGACGGCGAGATACTCCGTGATCCGCTTCACCACCCCCGGATGCGCGGCGGCGACATCTTTCGCCTCGCCGATATCCGCCTCCAGATCATATAGCGCCACCGGCGCCTGCAACCCCCGCCGGATTGCCTTCCAGCGGCCCAACCGGACCGCCTGCTCGAAACCCGGGCCCGAAAACTGCTCCCAATACAGCGGCCGCTCCGCATTCTGCTCCTTGCCCAGCAGCGCCGGCGCGATCGAGATGCCATCCACATTCGACGGAATCCCCCGCGCGCCCGCCAGATCCGCCATGGTCGGCAGCACATCCTGAAACGACCACGGCAGCGCACTCACGCCCCCAGCCCGGATCTTCCCCGGCCAGCGCGCCAGCATCGGCACACGAAGTCCGCCCTCCGTGATGGACCCCTTCCGGCCCCGCAGCGGCCCCATCGAAGCGAACGGCGCGAAATTCGACGCACCGCCGTTGTCGCTCGTCACGAACACCAGTGTGTTGTCATCCAACCCTGTCTCTTTCAGCCGCGCCATGATCCGGCCCACCGCGGTATCGAAGCGCGTCACCATCGCCGCATAATGCTTGTGTTCTTCGGGCCAGGGTTGCCCGGCATACTCACCAAGTTCCGGAGACTCGAATGCCGCGTGCGGAATCGTCGGCGTGAAATACAGAAAAAACGGCTCGTAGCGATGCCGGTCAATGAAATGCAGCGCTTCGCGCAGAAAAAGATCGGAGGCATACTCCCGCTTCGCCCCGTCCCGGTTCCCGCGCAACGGCTCACGCGTCCGGTTGCGCCACAGATATTGCGGGTAGTGATTGTGCGCGTGCTGCTGGTTCAGGAACCCGAACCACTCGTCGAAGCCATGGTCGTTCGGCAATCCGGTGCTGCCCGGCTCACCCAATCCCCATTTGCCGAAGATGCCGGTGGCGTACGCCCGCTCTTCATCAAAAGCGCCCCGCCATTCGGGGCCTTTCAGGACCTCCGCCACGGTGCGGTCCTCCGTCCGCAATGCCACCCGGCCGCCCGTGCGCCGCGAGGCATTGGCCCGCACCGTCGTGTGCCCCGTGTGCTGTCCTGTCATCAGTACACTCCGCGACGGCGCACAGACGGAAGCCCCCGCATAACAGTCCGTGAAGCGTAATCCCTCGGCCGCGAACCGGTCCATGTGCGGCGTCCGGATCAGCTTCTGCCCGTAACACCCCAGTTCATCCCGGCCCATGTCGTCGGCCATGATGAAAATGAAGTTGGGCCGGACCTCCGGCCCCTGTCCCCGCGCGGCACGCGCCAAAGGCAGAGTAGACAAAGCTAGCAAATCGCGGCGAGTCATGACGGGCGTCCTTTCGTCCCGCGATCTTATCAAACCGAAGCCCAGCCCCTTACGGCCGCAGCACCACCTTCGTCACGCCATCTTCGTACCCGCCCAGCATCTCGAATGCCCGCTGCACCTGCGTCAACGGCAGAGTGTGCGTAATCATCGGCGTGAATGCCCGGGGATGCTCCTCCAGCAGCGCCACCGCCGCCTCCCCGGTGTGATTCGCACGCCTCACGCTGAAAAATCCGAGTTCTTTCCGCCGCAAATGGTGGAAATCCAGTTGCACTCGCTCCGCCTGCGGCACGCCGGTGATCACCGCACGTCCGCCCGGCGCCGTCACATACAGCGACTGATTCACCGTGTCTTCCTGCGTCGCGCAGTCGAACGTCACATCCACGCCCCGCCGGCCTGTCCCCTTCAGAATCTCGGCCACCGGGTCGGTTTCGCGTGGGTTGATCGAGACATCCGCCCCCAGACGCTCCGCCATCGCCCGCCGCTCCGCCACCGGTTCAACGCTGTAGATCCGCTTCACGCCCGCGAGTTTCAGGCACGCGATCGTACTCAGCCCGATCGGTCCCGCGCCGAACACCGCCGCGGTCTCGCCCATCTTCGGTTGCCCGAACCGGAACGAGTGCAGAATGATCGAAATCGGCTCGAACAGCACGACAAGGTTGGGGTGGATCCAGACGCGGTATTGCGTGAGCTTAGATTGGAAGAGCACACGTGTGAACTCCA
>DNFG01000438.1 GCA_003487005.1 Bryobacterales bacterium | reverse complement strand
CCGTGTCCGGCGAGGAAGACGCGCGCCGGGTCCGCGCCGAAGGCCGCGGCGACATCGGCGATGCCTTCGTCGAGTTGCGCAGCGAGTTGGTCGTTGGGGTCGGCGTAGGCGGAGCGGTTCACGGGGCAATAAACAAGCGCGCTGTGCTTCACCGCGAGGGCCGCGAGTTCGTCTTCGCCCAACAGATGGCCGAAGGTGCCTTCATCGCCGAGGAAGGAATGGCGGAGGACGACCAGCGGCCAGCCCTTCTCGGGCGGGGCGCCGGCGGGCCGGAAGAGGCGGAAGGGGACGAGGGTGTCGTTGACCCGGCGCGCGAGGCGCAGCGCGCCGGTCTCGGCATCGAGCGGCGGGCGTCCTTCGGCGAGCGCTCTGGCGAAGCGTTCGGCCTGCTGCCAGCCTGTGAAATCGGGGCGCGGCGAGCCGAGGGCAGGGAGGCGCTTCAGGGCGAGTCCTTCGACAAAGGGGTGACGCCAGCCGGTCTCGCCGGCGGGTCCGGCGTGGAGCCAGCGGTCGATGTCGTCCGCGGCGGCCTCGACGGCGGCGAGGACCAGGGCTTCGCCCGGGTTGGTGGCGCCGCGGAGTTGCGCCTGCCGGAGGTGGCCTCGGAGTTCCGCGAGGCGCGCGCGGAGGCGGCCGTCCACGAAGAACGTGCGCTCGCAGGTGGCGCGCTGTTGCTCGCCTTCGAGGAGTTCGTAGCGCAGGCGGTAGCGGCCCTCGGGGAGTTTGGCTGTGTCGATGGAGGACTCGAGCGGAGCCATGGTCCCGGGCAGCGGTTCATCCTGGCGCGAGAGTTCGCCGCCCGCCTCATCCAACACGGTCCAGCGGACGGAGTAGCTGTTCTTAAGCGGCGTCGTCAGCACGAACAGGGGCGACAGCCGGACGTAGAGTCGCGAGCCGGGCGTCAGCACGGCGCGGTCGAGCGCAACATCATACGAGGTGGCGAGCTCAAGCCACTCGCCGGGCGTCAGTCCTTCGGAGACGGCCAGCATGCGCGTCGCGACGCGCCAGGTCCAGTTCACATTGCCCTGCTTGAGCATTCGTTGGGACGCGGCCACGAGCGCGCTGGCCTCGTTCCTGGGCTTGCCCGCGAGGGCGGCGGAACGCAGCGCGAGCGCGGAGGCTTGCAGCACGGCCATCAGGTCGGCGGGCCGGGCGTCGCCGGTCAGATTGCCTTGCGCGCGCAGCCACGTCGCTGGATCCTCGGTCAACTGGCCCCACGCCAATCCCGCCAGCAGCCACCCCGCCATGATTGCTCTTCGCCATGCAGACATCCGTTCGATCATCGCCCACGGCCCCAACCGCCCGCAAGCGCTATGCCAAAATACCTTTTTCACTGCAATGTACCGATCCGCCCTTCTCCTGTTGGCCGCCCTCGTGGCGGCGCCCCTGTTCGCACAGCCCCGGCTGACTCTGACTGTCGACGAAATCATGCGCGGGCCCGGCCTTTATGGACACGCGCCCCGCGCGGTGCGCTGGTCCGGCGACGGCCGCCAGGTCTTCTTCGAGTGGAAGCAGTGGTCCGAGGAACTCACCGCGGACTTCGCCACGTACGTCGTCAACCGCGACGGTTCCGGACTGCGGAAGTTGTCGCGGACCGAGGCGCACGAAGCGCCGCCCGCCTCGGGCACTGAATCGCGGGACCGCAATCGCGTCGTGTACACCCGCGACGGCGACCTGTTTCTCTACGACCGCGCCACGCTCGCCACCCGCCGTCTCACCCGCACGCAAGAGCCCGAGTCCAACCCCCACTTCACCGCCGACGCCACCCGCGTCGCCTTCACACGCGCCGGCAACCTCTACACGCTGCACCTCGAAACCGGCGTGATCGAGCAACTCACCGACATCCGCCCCGCCGGTTCGCCGCCCGACCCCGATGACAAGAAACTCACCGCCAGCCAGGAAAAACTGAAAGCCGAAGAGCGCGCCCTCCTTGAGGTGATTGATGAGCGCGCCCGCCTCCGCGAACGCCGCAAGAAAGAACGCGAGGAGGACAATCCCCGCAAGCCCTTCCGCCTCCAGGCGCGCCAGTCGGTGGCCGTCCTGCTGCTGGCGCCGGACGAAAGCTACGTCCTCGCCGCCGTCTCGACGCGCCCCGAGCAGGCGCTGACGGCGATCGTCCCCAACTATGTCACCGAAGCGGGCTACACCGAAGACATCCGCACCCGCACCAAAGTCGGCGACGTGCTGCCGCGCCTCCGCCATGCCGTGGTCAGCGTTCGCACCGGCGAATGGAAGTGGATCAACCACGGCCAGAAGACGAAGGACAAGGACGGCAAGGAGATCGAGCGCCCCGTCTCGCTCGGCAACCCGCAATGGAGCGAGCAGGGCGGACGCCTCGCGATGACCGGCGACTCCCAGGACAACAAAGAGCGCTGGATCTTCGCCATCGACCCCGAAAAAGCCGAAGCCCGCGTGTTGTTCCACGAACGCGACGAAGCCTGGATCAACAGCTATGGCGCGCGTGCGTTCGGCTTCCTCGGCGATCACGAGACCGTCTACTTCCTCAGTGAACGCGACGGCTGGAGCCATCTCTACGCAGTTTCATTCGCGGGCGGCGAGGCGCGCCAACTCACGTCCGGCCGCTGGGAGGTGGCCCGCGCCGAACTCTCGCGCGACCGCCAGACCTTCCGCCTGACGGCCAGCGAGTCGAGCCTGCATGAACGCCACCTCTACACACTGCCCGCCACCGGCGGCGCTCTCCGCCGCGTCACCACCGAAGCCGGCAACCATGCCGCCACGCTCTCGCCCGCCGAAGACGCCCTCGCCGTCATCCACAGCTACACCAACCGGCCACCCGAACTGTTCGTGATGGACAATCGCCCCGGCGCGGCGATGACCCGCGTCACCACCTCGCCCGCCCCCGAATTCGCCAGCTATCCCTGGCTCGACGTGCCCATCGTCGAGGTGCCCGCGCGCGACGGCGCCCGTGTCCCCGCGCGCTTCTACAAGCCGAAAACGTGGAAGAAAGGCGGCCCGGCCGTCGTTTTCGTCCACGGCGCCGGCTACCTCCAGAACGTCCACCGCTGGTGGTCGCAGTACGCCCGCGAATACATGTTCCACCATCTGTTGTTGGAACGGGGATACCTCGTGATCGATCTCGACTACCGCGCTTCCGCCGGCTATGGCCGCGACTGGCGCACCGCCATCTACCGCCACATGGGCGGGCAGGACCTCGACGATCAGGTGGACGCCGCCCGCTGGCTTGTCCGCGAGCATGGCGTCGATCCAGGCCGCATCGGTATCTACGGCGGCTCTTACGGCGGCTTCATCACGCTGATGGCCCTCTTCACGCAACCCGATGTCTTCGCCGCCGGCGCCGCCCTGCGCCCCGTCACCGACTGGGCCCACTACAACCACGGCTACACCTCCAACATCCTCAACATCCCGCAGGAAGATCTCGATGCCTACAAGCGCTCCAGCCCCATCTATCACGCCTCCGGGCTGAAGGGCGCGCTGCTGATCTGTCACGGCATGGTCGATGTCAACGTCCACTTCCAGGACACCGTGCGCCTCGCGCAGCGCCTGATCGAACTGCGCAAGGAGAACTGGGAAGTGGCCATGTACCCGGTCGAAGACCACGCCTTCGATCAGCCCGCTTCCTGGGCCGACGAGTACAAGCGAATCCTGAAGCTCTTCGAGAACAACCTCCGCCTGCGCCGCTGATGCGCGGCCGCGAAGGTTCAGCGCCCCGCCGGCGCCACCGCCAACAGGTAAACCAGCACCCCCGCGCCCAGCAGCATCCAGCCCGCGCGGTCGCGCAGCACGAAGCGAACCGGGTCCTCCTCGATCCAGCCTCGCGACGCCCACAGCCACAACCGGCATTGCAGGAACAGGTAGGCCGGCACGAGGCCCCACAGGAATTGAGGCCGCTGATAAATCGCGCCGGCGGTCTCCGAGTGGACATACAGCGCCAGCACCACCGCCGCGACGAAATGGCTGCCAACGCCCATCGCACCCAGCATCGCCGCGTCCCCGGTCACATAGCCGCGCCGTGCCAGCGCAACCTCCGGCGGCCCTTCGTGCGCGGTCAACTCCACATAACGCTTCAGAAACGCAAGTGACAGGAAGCAGAAGAACGAGAAGTTCAACAGCCACACCGAGACCGTGTGTCCACTCACTTCGCCGCCCACCACCAGGCGGTACACATACAGGCCCGCCAGCAGAAAGACATCCGCCAGCGGCATCGTCTTTACCCAGCCTGAATACAG
>DNFG01000439.1 GCA_003487005.1 Bryobacterales bacterium | reverse complement strand
GCGGCTACGTCCCCCAGAATAGCAGCACAGATCGTCCCTGTGCAATCTTTTTTTCACAAAAGTTTCGCCACCCCCGCAACCATCGATCAGTCATCGAACCCTCGTACGGTGCAAGGTATTGATTGCAAACCTGTTGCTGGCTTTCGCCGCGAGCTGCTCATGCCCGCCGGCCGCCCGTCCACCGGCCAACCTGGACCTTGTCATTCCGCCGCCGCGGTTCCACGCCTCTCAAGTGCGCTGATCATCACTCCCGCAACGATCACGACAAGGCATCCGATCACGTTGAACCACAGGAACGTGATCTCAGTGCCGAAACGGGTCGCGAAGATCGCCGCCTCCCCCAGCAGCACCCCATAGAACGCCCCTCTCCCCGTCACCTTCGGATAGAAGAAGGCCAGTCCAAACACCCCCAGGAGACCCCCATAGAACAGCGATCCCAACATGTTCACGGCCTCGATCAGCGATCCCAGATTGGTCGCATACTGCGCCGTCACCACCGCATACATTCCCCAGAACCCCGTCGCCCAGCGCGACGCCCGCAGGTAATGCCGGTCGTCCGCCTCCTTCCTCAAGTGCCGCCGGTACACGTCGATCACCGAAACAGTCGCCAGCGAGTTGATCTCCGCCGAAATCGTACTCATCGCCGCCGCGAAGATCGCCGCCATGATCAGTCCGACCACCCCCACCGGCATATACCTGGTCACAAACGACAGAAAGATGTAGTTCGTGTCATTCAACCCTTCGTGCCCGGCCAGGGTCGCGGCTTTGGCCCGGGCCACATCCATCGCCTTCTGCGCCGCCTTGAACTCCGCTTCCGTCCCCGGCAACGCCTCCGCCGCCGCTCTCCGGGCATTCCACGCCACGTTGAACTCACGCTCCACCGCCTCGTACCCCGCCGTCTGCTCCGCCTTCGCCTGTACCCCCGGATCGAATACCACCGGCGGCTTCGTGAACGTGAAGAAAACAAAGACCATCGCCCCAATGAACAGGATGAAGAACTGCATCGGGATCTTCGCCACAGCATTGAACAACAGGCTCAACTTCGCCTGCGCGATGGATTTGCCCGTCAGATACCGCTGCACCTGGCTCTGGTCGCACCCAAAGTAAGCCAGCGCCAGGAACATCCCACCGATCACGCCGCTCCACACGTTGTACCGGTCGTTCAGATCGAAAGTCCACACCGCCGGATTCAGCCGTCCTGCCGCGCCAGCCACCTGCAGCGCCCCGCCCAGATCCACCGGTGACAACCACAGCGCCGTCACCAGTGCCGCCACCAGCCCCAGCGTCATCACCAACATCTGCACGAAGTCCGTCCACGTCACCGCCGCGATACCCCCAGAGACCGTGTAGCCGATCACCGTCAACCCCATCAGAAGCGTCGTAACCTCCGACGGCCACCCCATGATCACCGTCAGCACCAGCGCCGGCGCCGACAGCGCCACGCCCACCGCCAACCCCCGTTGAATCAAAAAGATCACGCTGACCAGCGCCCGCGTCCGCGCGTCAAACCGCCGCTCCAGGTACTCGTACGCCGTGTACACCCCGCTCGCGTGGAACCGCGGCGCCACGTACGCCGCAATGATGATCATCGCCAGCGGCAGGCCAAAGTAGAACTGCACGAAGCGCATCCCGTCCACATAGCTCTGCCCGGTCGTCGAAATGAACGTAATGGCGCTCGCCTGCGTCGCCATGATCGAGAGCGCCATGGCGTACCAGGGCATCGTCTTGCCCGCCAGCAGGTACTTCTGTGTGGTGTCGCTGCCCCGCCCCCGCCACAACCCGTACAACACTATCCCCGCCAGCGAAACCGCCAGCACCACCCAGTCCAGAGGTCTCACCGGTTAAATACCCTCGTGAAGACCGAAAACAGCACGATCACCGCCACCAGGTACAGCCCCACGGCCCAATAAATCCGCCGCCAAGACCCAAAGACCGGCGGACCTTCCTGCTCTTCGTTCATTGACCAGCCCCTCCGCTCACCAGATTCGCAAACAGCCGGTACGCCCCCGGCACGCCCGCAGGCAACTGCCGGAAGAAACTCAGGGAAGTCAAAACATACCACCCCCGGCCGGTTCGCGCGGCGAGCAGGCCGCTCCGCAGTGGCTCTTCGCCGGGGTCATTCATCTCCAGCAGCGCGTCGTAGCCCGAGTCCCATTCGCCTGGGAAGTACAGCCCACGCTCCTGCACCCAGCCCTCGAAATCCGCCGCCGTAATCGCGTTCGGCCCCCGTAGTAGCACGTGATCCGGCTTCAGCACCCGGACCTCCGCCTCCTCCACCGTCACGCGGTCGCGGCTGATTTTGACGGGCAGCGGGCCCAGATTCTTCAGCGTTCCCGCCTCACTCCCGAAGAACACCCCGTCCTGGATGTTGTACTGCACCACCACCGTCCCGCCGGCCCGCGCGAACTCTTTCAGCCGCTCGTGCGCGCTCCGCAAGTCCTCGCGCACGTTCCATGCCCGGACGCCCGTCACAATCGCCTGATACCGTGACAGATCCCCGTGCGCCAGCGCCGCCGCGTCCAGCAGTTCAACCTCCGCTCCCATCTGCCGCAACGCCGCGGGCACCTCGTCGCCCGCCCCCATCACATACCCGATCCGCTTCGCCCTCATCTGGACATCCGCCCGGACCACCCGCGCCGACGCCGGCGGCTGAATCGTCTGTACAGGAATGTGTTCGTACTCGATCCGCGTCACCTCGTGCGCACCCTCGACCGTTAACGCGCCCCCCGCCGCGCCCGGCGTCACCTGGAAGACGATCGCCTTCTGCTCACCCTTCTCCTTCGCCTCAAAAGCCACCTCCGCCGGTTCCACCCTCCACCCCGCTGGTGTCTTCAGCCGCAGCACCGCCTTTGCCCCGCCAGCCAGCGCCCGCGCCTCCACCGTCACCGGACGCGCCTTCGTGTCTGGAAACAGCAACGAATGCCCCGGAATTCGCACCGCCACCGCGGGAGCCACCGCAAACGGCCGCGTCATTTCGCCCCGGACCCGGTCCACATACCGGCACTCCACCGGCTTCTTCAGCACGATCCGCTCGCCCCCAACCCGGATCAGGAACTCCGCCTCCAGCGCCGGCGCGCCTTCCGCCCGCCCGACTGACTCCGGCGTCACTGTGTACAGATTCCCCGCCGCCGGTCGCGCCAGCCAGAACGGCTGCGTCCACGCCTGTCCCTCCGGAATCCGAAACTGCGCGCTCGCTGTCACCGCTTTGTTCCGCTCTAGCTCCGCCGGTTGGTCGAACAGAACTGGCGCCCCCGGCATCCCAGTCACCGCCACCCGCTCCAGCGTCACCCCTTCGGCCATGCGGCTTACCGCCGTCAATGTCAGCCGGACCGTCTCCCCCGGCGCCGCCTCCCCCACGTTCACGCTCACATCCAGCCACAACCCCGCCGCCAGAGCGATTGCTTCATCCGCTTCCTCGACACGCGCCTTGGCGTCCACCTGCTCCAGCGCCGCTATCCGCCGCCGCGCCTCCACCAACGCGCCCAACACCCGCTCCGGGTGATTCACGTCAAACTCGCGGTCGGCCCGCGCCAGCGCTTCTTCCACCGCCGCGCCCCCCGGAATCCGCTGCCAGGTCAGGTCCAACCCCTCCAGCCAGTCCGTCTCCGCCGCCGCCCCATCAACCACGAACAGATGATTCGCCACGCTCCCCCGCCGCTCCGCCGAGCCCATCCCCTGGCTCCGGTGCTGGCTCCGGCTGATCCCCGCCAACTCGCCGTACGAATACCCCAGCAGCGCGTCAAACTCCCCCAGGTCCACCTTCAGCCCCTTCGGCATCTTCTCCAGTTCCTGCTCCTGCGCCCGCGAGAAACTGAACCCGTTCCACAACAGCCGCTTCGCCTGCCATGCCCGCCCCCGCTCCGGGAACCGCGCCGGGTCCGCCGCCGCCCGGAATGCCTCCTTCCCCAACAGCGCCGACGCCTGATGGTGCCCGTGCCCGTCGCGCGGCGTCCCCGAGAACCGGTTGACGATCACATCCGGCCGGAACTCCCGGATCACTTGCACAACATCGCCCAAAACCGCCTCTTCGCCCCACTTTTGGAGCGATTCAGGCGCACTTTTGCTGAATCCGAAGTCAATCGCGCGTGTGAAATACTGCTCCGCCCCGTCGATCCGCCGGGCCGCCAACAACTCCTGCGTCCGGATCACCCCCAGCAGCGCCCCCTGCTCGCTTCCGATCAGGTTCTGCCCTCCCTCGCCCCGCGTCAGCGACAGATATGCCGTCCGCAACTTCCGCCCCTGTGCGCAATACGCCAGAAACGCCGTGTTTTCGTCGTCCGGATGCGCCGCGATCATCAACACCCGGCCCACCGTCCGCAACTTCTCGATCCGGTGCTTCAACTCCGCCGACCCCGGCGCCCGCCGGACAGCCTGCGCCTCCAGCCCAACCGGCGCCAGCGAAAGCGCCATCCACAGCAGTGCAGTTTTGGTCTGAGACATAGCGGATCCAGGGGAAGTTTCCCTATTGTATCCGCCTCGCGGGCAATTACGCCTTTCGCCGCCGCCCCACCACGGGTGGCGGCGTTTCCACTGATTCCACCCGCGCCACCCGCATCAGCGCGTGCCGCTCCCCACTCTCAGCCGGACGCGCCTTCCTCCCCAACTCCACATTCAACTCCGCCACGAACTGTTCGATCTGCTCCTGCATCGCCGCCATCTTCTCGCGCATGTTCAGGATGATCTCCACCCCCGCCAGATTGACCCCCAACTCCCGCGTCAACTCCAGAATCACTTCCAGCCGCTGCAAGTCCTCGTCCGTATACAGCCGTGTGTTCCCCTCGCTCCGCGACGGCTTCAGCAGCCCTTCCCGCTCGTACATCCGCAGCGTCTGCGGGTGGATCTCGTACTTCTCGGCCACCGCCGAGATCATGTATGCCGCTCTGGCCCGGGTCTTCGCCACGTCTCTATACCTTCGCCCACAGTTCAGCGCGCGGGTCTCGCCCGTCCACCTGCGCCAGTTGCTTCAACAACTCCCGCGTCCGCTCGTCGCGCACATCGGGCGATTGAATCGAAATTTCGACGATCTGATCCCCCCGCGTCCCCTTCCGCGCACTGAAAACGCCCTTCTCCCGCAGCCGGAACTTCTGCCCGTTCTGCGTCCCCTGTGGAATCTTCAACAGCGCGCGGCCGTCGATCGTCGGCACCTCGATCTTCGCCCCCAATCCGGCTTCACTCACACTCACCGGCACCCGGATCAGAATATCGTCCCCTTCACGCGAGAAAAACGAGTGCGGATCCACGCGAACGGTGATGTACAGATCTCCTGCCGGCGCGCCCAGCGTCCCCGCATTGCCCTTTCCGGCCACGCGCAGCCGGGAACCCTCCGACGCCCCCGCCGGAATCCGCACTTCCACGCTTTCGTCCGCCGTCACCCGGCCCTCGCCCCGGCACCGCGGGCAGGCATTCCGCAACCGCCCCGTCCCATTGCACTTCGGACACGTCAGGCTGAAGCGCATCGCCCCCGCCATCTGCGTCACATTGCCAGACCCGTTGCACTGCGGACACGTGTTCGACGCACCGCCCCCTGAACCCGTCCCCCGGCACGCCGCGCAGCCCTCCAGCCGGTGAATGTTCAGCCGGACCTGCGCCCCCCGGATCGACTGCCAGAAGTCTATCCGCAGCGCATACTCGAGATCGGAGCCTTTTTCCGGCGCAGGGGCGCCCGAATGCGGCCCCCCTTCGCCTTTCCTTCCAAAAAACTGGCTGAACAGGTCGCTGAACCCGCCGCCCCCGCCGAATCCGCCTCGCGCTCCACCAGCGCCCGCGCCCGCCGCCCCGCCGAACGCCTCCGAAAAGTCGAATCCGCCAAAACCAAACCCCGGGTTCGGCCCCTGCTGGGCACCCCCCGCGGCGAAGCCCTGGTCGGAATAAAAACCAAACTGATCGTACATTTTCCGCTTCTTGGCATCATTCAGGACGTCGTAAGCCTCCTGAATCTCCTTGAAACGGTCTTCCGCGGCTTTGTCGCCGGGGTTCAGATCCGGGTGATACTTGCGGGCAAGCCGGCGGTACGCTTTCCGGATCTCGTCCGAAGAGGCGTCCCGCTTGATGCCAAGCGACTGGTAGTAGTCCTTCGTGGCCGCCATGGCTTGCCCGCTATCCTTCCTGAACCCTTACTTCTTGTTCTCGTCGACGTCAACGAACTCGGCGTCCACCACGTCGTCCTTCTTCGCCGTGGTGTCTTCGGCCCCGGGCGCCGCGCCGTCGCCCGAGGGGGGAGCCTGCTGCTGCGCTGCCTGCTGGTACATCACCTCGGCCAGCTTGTGACTCGCCTGCAACAGCCTCTCCTGCGCGGCCTTCATGCCGTCCACGCCGCCAGCTTCCATCGCCTTGCGGGCTTCGGCGACAGCCTCCTCGACGTTCTTCGCGTCCTGTTCGCTCACCTTGTCGCGGTGTTCCTTCAGGGTCTTCTCGGCACTGTAAACCGCTGAATCCAGGTGGTTTCGAACTTCGATCTCCTCGCGCCGCTTCTCGTCGTCGGCCTTGTGGGAGTCGGCATCGCGCGCCATCTTCTCCACTTCGTCCTTGCTGAGGCCAGAGGAAGACGTGATCGTGATCTTCTGCTCGTTGTTCGTCGCCCGATCCTTTGCCGTCACGTGCAGAATGCCGTTCGCGTCGATGTCGAACGTCACCTCGATCTGCGGAACGCCGCGCGGCGCCGGCGGAATCCCCACCAACTGGAACACGCCCAGCATCCGGTTGTCCCGCGCCATCGCGCGCTCGCCCTGGTAGACCTTGATTTCGACCGACGTCTGCGAATCCGAAGCCGTCGAGAACACCTCGCTCTTGCGCGTCGGTATCGTCGTGTTGCGCTCGATCAGCTTCGTGAACACCCCGCCCAGCGTCTCGATGCCCAGCGAGAGCGGCGTCACGTCCAGCAGCAGCACATCCTTCACTTCGCCGCCCAGCACGCCGCCCTGCACCGCCGCGCCCACCGCCACCACTTCGTCCGGATTCACCGTCTTGTTCGGCTCCTTGCCGAACACTTCCTTCACAATGGCCTGCACCCGCGGAATGCGCGTCGAACCGCCCACCAGCACCACTTCGTCGATCTGCCCAGCCGTCATGCCCGCGTCCGAAAGCGCCTGCTTGCACGGACCCACCGAACGCTGCAAAATGTCCTCGATCATCTGCTCGAATCTCGCCCGCGTCAGCGACTTCACCATGTGCTTCGCGCCCGTCTGCGGATCGCCATAGATGAATGGCAGGTTGATCTCGGTCTCCATCGCCGACGACAACTCGATCTTGGCCTTCTCGGCCGCTTCCTTCAACCGCTGCAGCGCCATCCGGTCCTTCGACAGATCGACGCCCTCGTCCTTCTTGAACTCCTCAATCAGCCAGTCCACCAGGTGCTGGTCGATGTTGTCGCCGCCCAAATGCGTGTCGCCGTTGGTGGACTTCACCTCCACCACGCCGTCGCCCACCTCGAGAATCGAGATGTCGAACGTGCCGCCGCCGAAATCATAGACGGCAATCCGTTCTTCCTTCTTCTTGTCCAACCCGTAAGCGAGCGCCGCCGCCGTCGGCTCATTGATGATCCGCAACACCTCAAGCCCGGCGATCTGACCCGCGTCCTTCGTCGCCTGCCGCTGCGCATCGTTGAAGTACGCCGGCACCGTGATCACCGCCTGCGTCACCTTCTCGCCCAGATACGCCTCGGCCGCCTCCTTCAACTTCGTCAGGATCATCGCCGAGACCTCGGGCGGCGCCTGCTTCTTGCCCTGGGCATCCACCCGGGCATCACCCTGATCTCCCTTGACAATGTGGTAGGGGACCAGCTTGGTCTCCTGCGCCACTTCGTCAAACCGCCGCCCCATGAACCGCTTGATCGAATAGATCGTGTTCTCGGGGTTCGTCACCGCCTGCCGCTTCGCCACCTGACCCACCAACCGGTCCCCGGACTTCGCGAAACCGACGATCGACGGCGTCGTCCGGCCGCCTTCCTGGTTCGGAATCACAACCGGCTGCCCACCTTCCATCACCGCCACCACCGAATTGGTGGTGCCAAGGTCAATCCCAATAATCTTGCTCATGCCGCTCACTTCCTCTTGTCTGATTGTCTCGCTCTCAAATCCACGGCGCCCAAGGCTCTTCAGGAGTCTGCTCAGGTCTGCGCCTTCTTCTAGTATTAAACCTTAGTCTTTGGTTGTCAAGAACACTCACAAATACCTTCAACTTCGCCCCGGGCTGTCCGGCCCCACTAACTTACTGAAAAATCAAGACGCTTCCGCCTAGCCCGCCAGTCTCGGATCCACTACCGGATACCCGCACGCATAGTGATACACCACCTCACCCTGTTCGAAACCAAGGTACCCCCGCACACGGTCGTCAAAAAACGCCCCGATCCCCGTCGCGCCGAAGCCCATCGCCGTCGCCGCCAGGTACATCCGCTGCCCAATCATCCCCGCCTCCCAGTGGGCCATCCGGTAGCCCCGGTCCCTGTACAAATCCGTGATCCGCTCCAGGTCTGCCACCATCGAGAACGCCACACAAGCGTTCCCAGCCAGATCCTGCCCCAGACTCAACCCCGCCGCCGCCACCCGCTGATCCCCCTCGCGCACCATCCGCAATCCGTCATCATAAATGCCCGGCGCCAGACCCTCCACCCGGTGGACATAGAGCCAAAGCCGCACAAACCGCCCCTCCCAATCGGCCGAAAACGGCTGACGCGCCCACCCCAATAGCGCCTCAAGTTGATCAATCCCGATCCGCCGCGCCCCGCCAGTGAAATCCAGAGCCGACCGCCTTTGCCGCGCCACCTCCGCCAGCGACCGCCCGCGCGCCGCCGGTGCCGCCGGACTCGCCCCCTCCCCTTCCTGCCGCCCAGCGGAATAGATCGGGAGAGCGCCGGGGAGGGGGAGAGGGGAGATCTCGGGGGGGGCCGTCTCATT
>DNFG01000098.1:631-8571 GCA_003487005.1 Bryobacterales bacterium | reverse complement strand
GCTCTTCCGATCTGTCGAGCCGGTGGCCCGGATGGCGATCCACGGCGATCTCGGCCGGACGCTGGAAGAAAAGGCGGAATACCGGCGGGAACTGGTCCAAAAAGGCGAAATCCCGCCGCCCCTGATCGACCCCGACTGGCAAAAGTGGGGTCTCACCGTGGGCGGCGGGGTTTTCATGCTGGTGCTGTTCGGTGGGCTGTACCGGGCGCTCGGGCGTCTGGAAGCCTCCGGCCGACCGGCCTCGCCGCGCTAGGCTCGCTTCCGCCGCAGCCACGCCAGACCGGCCAGGCCCGCGCCCATCAACGCCCAGGTACCGGGTTCAGGGATCTCGGAGCCCACATCATCCCCCAGAGCCACTATCCGGAATGCGGAGATGAATTGGCTGTCGGCAGACTGTTGCCATTCGCCTCCCTCGATCCGGGTTAGATACGTGCCGGTCGTCGTGGTTGAGAGATGCCAGGATAGCCAGGATGGCGTCACGAGCGTCTCCACGGCTAGAAAATAGGTCTTGCCTCCCTCGAATGTCGTTTGGAACGCATCCGTCAGAGTGACGATGGCCGGAGTTTCGTCCACGGGAAGTACGTTCGCTGCGGACCAATTAATCACTTGGGAGGAGGGCAACCCGCCAAACTCAGTAAAGATACGGACCCTGAACCCGTTCGTGCCGGAGATGTAAGTCATCGGGAGCATGATGTAGTCCAGTTGGAAATCGGTTGGGGAACTAAACGGCACAGCCGCCATTCGGTTCGTTTCGTCAAATCCGATCGTCAAGCCCACGCTGCTGTTGAAAGTGGTCCCCGGCCCGAAGGTGTCGAAGATCACCGTGCTCGCCGCCGCGGGCGCAACGCTCATGGCCATCAGAAGCGCGCCGGCGAGGGCAATCCGCTTCGCCGGGCGCAAAAATCCATGCAACATTTCGATCATTTGAGATCCTCCTCCAGAAATCGATCAGTCGATAGCATACAACGACAAGTCCGGATTGTGCAATACTAATCCGACTGATTCTGAAAGAAACATGGGCGGAATCGCGAGAATCCTGCGCGCCGCCAGAGGCGGCGTGATCGGGACCGGCCTGGGCCAGGCAAGTCAAGCCCCGCCGGTTGCCGGGTCGATGATGGCCTTCACCTCGCTCACCTGATCCACCGGGAACCCGCCCCGCTCGGCGTGCTCGCGCACCGAGGCTTCATCTGGAGCGATATACACGCAGTAAACCTTGTCCGGGGTGACATAGCTCTGGACCCACTGAATCCGGGGGCCCATGTCACGAAGAACGCCGCAGGAGTGCTGGGAGATGCCACGCAACTGCTCTTCGCTCAGGTTGCCGGCGTTGGGGATGGTCCGCTCGATGACAAATTTCGGCATACCGCGAATTGTACGCCGGAACCGGGGTTGAATCCAGACTTTTCGGGCAGGATCTACTTGCCCGCCCGTTCTTCCTGCCTGGATCGCACTTCGCGGACTGCGTAGATGCGCCGTCCCTGGCTCTCGAAGTAGGTTCGCATCATCATCTCGCCGAGCAGTCCGGTGGTGAACATGATGACGCCGAGCAGCAGCAGAATGCCGCCGGCGGCGAGCATCGGGCCATGCTCCATGATGATTTCGTAGCCCAGAATCTTCTTGACGAGCAGGAAGGCGAGCAGAGCCGAACCGGTGGCAAAGCAGCCCAGTCCGAGACGCCCGAAAAAGTGCATTGGGCGTGTGAAATAGCGCAACAAGAACCGGATCGTGAGGATATCGAACAGGACGTTGAACGTCCGTCCGATGCCATAGTGGGAAGCGCCGCCGATGCGAGGGGGGTTCTGGATGGGCACCTCGGCGATCCGGGCGCCGTAGAAACTGGCCAGAGCCGGGATGAAGCGGTGCAATTCGCCGTAGAGGTTGATGTCCTTGAGGATTTCGGCGCGGTAGGCCTTGTAAGTGGTGCCGAAGTCGTGGAGGCGGATGCCGGAGGCTTTGGACATGAGCCAGTTGGCGATGCGGGAGGGGATTTTGCGCATGACGAGGTTATCGTTGCGCTGTTTGCGCCATCCGCTGGCGATATCGAAGCCCTCGTCGATCTTCTGGAGCAGGAGTGGAAGGTCTTCGGGGGCGTGCTGGAGGTCGCCATCCATGGAGACGACCACCGATCCGGCGGCTTCGTCGAATCCGGCCGAGAGCGCGGCGGTCTGGCCGAAATTGCGCCGGAGGCGGATGACTTTGAGGCGGTTGTCGGTTTCGACGAGATTGGCGAGGAGTTCGAAACTGCGGTCGGTGGAGGCGTCGTCCACGAAGATGATCTCGTAGCGGCGGTTGAGCCGTTCGAGGACCACCGTCAGCCGGTCATACAAGCGGAGGATGGCCCGCTCCTCGTTATGGATCGGAATGACGATCGAGAGCATGGTTCGCCAACTCAAGCATACCAGCAAACCGGGAATGTCCGATAAGCCCCTTCAATTCAGTGTGTTCTGCTAAAATAAGAAGTTTCCCATGTCGAATCCGCAAGACCCGAACGAGCCCCAAAATCCGCCCGTGCCGCCCTCGGGCGGAGGTGTGCAAATGCCTTTGGGCGACCGCCGGAACATCAGTCCCATCAACATCGAAGACGAGATGCGCAAGTCGTATCTCGACTATTCGATGTCGGTGATCATCGGACGTGCGCTGCCCGACATCCGTGACGGGCTGAAGCCGGTTCACCGGCGCATCCTCTATGGCATGAGCGAGATGGGGCTGACGTTCAACCGCCCCACGCGCAAGTCCGCCAAGATCGTCGGCGAGGTGCTCGGCAAGTACCACCCGCACGGCGATTCGGCCGTTTATGACGCCCTTGTGCGCATGGCTCAGCCGTTTTCGCTCCGGTATCCGCTGGTCGATGGCCAGGGCAATTTCGGCTCGGTGGACAACGATCCTCCGGCGGCAATGCGGTACACCGAGGCCCGCCTGTCGAAGATCGCCGCCGCGCTGCTGGAGGATATTGACAAGGAGACTGTCGATTTCCGGGCGAACTATGACGATTCCGAGATGGAGCCGGAGGTTCTGCCGACGCGGATCCCCAATCTGCTGGTCAACGGCAGCGAGGGCATCGCGGTGGGCATGGCCACGCGCATTCCGCCGCACAACCTGACGGAGATCGTCAACGCGACCATCGAACTGGTCCGTAACCCCCACCTGACGCTGGACAAGATCCTCGAGTTCGTGCACGGCCCCGATTTTCCCACTGGGGGCATCATTCTTGGCCGCTCGGGGATTCACGAGTACTTCAGCCGGGGCCGCGGATCGCTCAAGATCCGCGCGAAGGCGGCGATCGAAGAGTATGGCAAGGACCGGGAAGCGATCATCGTCACCGAGATTCCGTACCAGGTGAACAAGGCGCGCGTGGTGGAACAGATCGCGGCGCTGGTGAACGAGAAGCGGCTGGAAGGCATTTCCGATGTCCGCGACGAGTCCGACCGCGACGGCATGCGCATCGTGATCGAATTGAAGCGCAATCAGCCGGCCGAGTACGTTCTCAACAACCTCTACAAGTACACGCAGCTTCAGATCAGCTTCGGCGTGATCATGCTGTCGATCGTCAACGGCCAGCCCCGGGAAATGGGCCTGATCGACTGCATCAAGCGCTTCATCGACCACCGCGTCGACGTGGTCCGCCGGCGCACCGAATACCTGCTGCGCAAGGCCCGCGAACGCGAACATCTGCTGCTTGGCTTCCAGAAGGCGCTCGACAATCTCGATGCCGTGATCGAGACCGTCCGCGCATCGAAGAACCCGCGCGAGGCCCGGGAAGCGCTGATGGGGACGATGGAGTTCCCCGAGAATCCGGCGCTGGAGCAGGTCCTCCGGAAATGGGCTCCGCTGCTGAGCTACCAGGGCGTGGCGCTGTCGCGTTTTGACTTCTCCGAGCGGCAGGCGCAGGCGATCATTGAACTCCAGCTCCAGCGCCTCACCGGCATGGAGCAGCAGAAGATTCTCGACGAACTGGCCGAAATTCAGCGCCAGATCGCGGGTTATCTCGAGATCCTCGGCTCCGACGTCAAGCTCCGCGAAGTCATCATCGAGGAACTCAAGCAGGTCCAGAAGGACTTCGGTGACGCCCGCCGGACCCAGATCGTCGAGGACGAAGGCGACATCCTGCTCGAGGATCTAATCAAGAAGGAGGACGTCGTGGTGACCGTCACGCGCGGCGGCTACCTGAAGCGGACATCGCTCGAGACCTACCGGCGGCAATCGCGCGGCGGCAAGGGGCGCCTCGGGATGGTGACGCGTAGCGAGGACGTGGTTGAACACCTGATGGTGGTCCACACCCTCGCCTACCTGCTGATTTTCACCTCGAAAGGCCGGTTGTACTGGCTGAAGGTGTACCACATCCCCGATAGCGCCGCCGCTTCGAAGGGCCGCAACATCAATGGACTGGTGAATCTCCAGCCCGACGAGACCGTGCGCGCGTTCCTCGCCGTCCGGGAGTTTACCGAGGGCCAGTTCGTCGTCATGGCGACGCGCAATGGCGTCATCAAGAAGTGCGATCTCACCGTCTTCGATAACCCGATGGCGCGCGGCATTATCGCCATTGGCCTGCGTGAGAACGATGAACTGATCGAAGCCCAGCTCAGTGACGGCCAGAGCCACATCCTGCTCGCCACGCACGAGGGCATGTCGATCAAGTTCCCGGAGACGGATGTCCGCGCGATGGGCCGTCCCGCCGCGGGCGTCACGTCGATGAAGTTCAAACAGAAGGACGACTACATCGTGTCGATGGAAGTGGTCCGCGAGGACGACTTCATCCTCTCGCTCTCCGAGAAGGGCTTCGGCAAACGGACCAAGGTCAGCGAATACCGCGAACAGTCCCGCGCGGGCTTCGGCGTCATCAACATGAAGGTGACCAACAAGACCGGCAAAGTGCTCACCGCGCTCGCCGTGCAGGAAGATACGGACGTCATCGTGATCACGAAGGACGGCAAGATCCTCCGCACCGAGGCCGAATCGATCCGCAAGACGGGCCGCTCGGCCTCCGGCGTGAAGATCGTCAGCATGTCCGAGGATGATCGCGTGGCCGCGGCCTGCACCGTGCTCGAGGCGGTCGGCGACGGTGGCAACGGCGAGGAAAGCCCCCAGGGCGATCTTCCGCTGGCCTGATTCAGTTTCTCCGCGCGTTCCGCCATAACGGACAGGACCCCTTGTCCGTTATGGAGGCGCGATGTCAGCCGATCCCCGCCAGCACTTCTCCCTGCTCGTTCTGGACAACGAAGCGGTCGCCTCGCTTCTCTATGGACTCGCAGTCACCCGGTTCGAGTTCGAGGACCTCACCATCCAGGCCGTCAATGGCCCCAACCTGCTCTTCGGCCTCGTCAACCACTACCAGGTCACCAGTAAACTCGATTATCACGGCCGGCCCACCCTCCGCCGCCAGCAGATCTTTCTCGAGTTTCTGGCCCTCACCCGGGCCTACCTCGCCGCCTGCCGGGCGGGCACGGCCCTCAAATTCCTGAGGGAGTGCCTCCTGGAAATGCGCAACAAGCGCGCGCGCATCCGGATGGTCTTCGAGCAGGCCCGCATCTACAATTCGGACGCCACCGCCCGCATCGAAATTGCGAAGGATACCGCCATCCAGACCCGGGTTTTGGGCATGGTCAGCATTTCGGCGTGCGCCCTGGTCGTTGGCGTCGGCGCCAGTCTGACTGCCGTCACGTCGGCTTCCCTCTATTCCGCCCAGCAGGGCACCGCCGCCACCATCTGCTACGCCGTCACCAAGGCCCTCGACGGCACCGTCGTGGCTGTGAACGAAGGGATGTTGAGCTCCGGCGGGTTCAAGCAGGAGGTCACCACTGCCCTGGGCTGGGTGGACATGAGCGTCGGCGCGCCGGCGGTGACGTTCGGCCTTCTCCCCGATCACATCACGAACTCCCTGCACGATTCCCTCAAAAAGCAGTTCATGGACCAAGTTGACGACGAAATGCGGCAGGCCGTCAGCAAGGTCTCGCTCGACTTCCATTGGCGCACCCGTGCGATTGAAAAGATGGTCATGCCCACGCATAGCTTTCCGGTGCAGGGCGGCGGCTTCGAGGAGCACACGCGGCGCCTGCTCAAGCGCGAGGCCGCCAAACAAGAGGCCAAACGGATCCTCGCCCGCGACATCAAGTCGACGACCCAGCCGCTCCGAACCGCCCAGGGCATTCGGACCGCCTTTCTCCACAGCGCCATCCCGATTATCTTCTTCGGCGACGACTGCGTCTCCGCCTTCCGCTACTATCACGAAGCCGACCCGGAACGCGACCGCCACTGGAAGGCCCCCCGCCCCGCCGCGCGCTAAGCCCGGTTCGTCAGGGCTTCGACAACTCCCCATACAACTCCGGCCGCCGGTACTTGAGCAGCCCCCCCTTCCGCCGCGAAGGCACCGTCAACCGCCCCAGCACAATCTGATCGTGTTCGCCCTCATTCTGCGCGATGATCTTCCCCCCGGGATCAATCAGCAGCGCCCGCTTCGGATGCACGAATGCCAGGTTGACCCCGTTTTCGTAAGCCCGCACGCGCATCATCTGGTCGTTGATCTCTCCATACCCGCCCCAAGCCGGCACGAATAGGATGTCCGCTCCTTTCAATGCCAGGATCCGCGCGGTCTCCGGCACCTGCCGGTCGAAACAGATCAGCGCCCCCCACTCCCCGTACTCCGTCTTCGCCACCGGAAACTCGTTCCCCTTCGTATTGAACGGCTCGTCGTTCATCGTGTGGCTCTTCGAGTAATGCAGGGCCACGCCGCCTTCGGGGGAAAACATCACGGCCGAGTTCAGCACCTGCGCGCCGCGCCGCTCCGCGAAGCCCACCATCAGATAGACCTTCAACTCCTTCGCCAGCGCACGAATTCGCGACAGCAGCGGCCCGTCCAGCGGTTCGGCCGCCTCGGCCGCGTAGCGTTCGCGCGTGAGGTCCGGCGTCCGGTGCTGGTTGCCGACATAGCCCTCCAGATACCCTTCCGGTGCGACGATGACCTGCGCCCCCTGCGCGGCCGCCTGCCGCGCGTACTTCTCGAGCTTCGCGTAGTTGGCCTGTTTGTCCCAGGGTTCCGGCGTCAGGCTGAGCGCCGCCACCGCCAGGGTCTTCTCTTCCGCCTTCTGCCCCCACGCGGCTATCGTCAACAACAGGACCGCCACAAACGTTCGCTTCAGCATCACAGCCCTCCTGGATATTGGCCTTCGGATTGAAGACCAAGGTATCAAATAGGTCCGCTACTCCGCCGCCCGCACATCCCGCAACGTCACACCCCAGCCGGCGTAGCCGCGCTTGAGCGAGTACAGATCCTGGTCCACCGTCAACGCCAGATCCACCCGCCGCCCCGGCGCCAATTCCTGCGCCCGCGACCCAAACCGCCACGCCTTCGCCGTCAACGTCCGCCCCTGCGGACCCGGCAACCGCACCCGCAGATGGTCCTGCATCGACCCGAACGCCTGCACCGGTTCGGTCAATTCCACCCCCGGCACGTAAAAGACCGGCGCCGGATTGCCGAACCCGAACGGCGCCATCTGCAAGACCTGCTCCGCCGCCCCCGGCGTCAATTCGCGCAAATCCAGCGGCGCGTCGAAAACCACTTCGGCCTGCAATTCCTCGTGCGTCAGCGCGCGCACCACCGCCGCGTTGAACCGCTCGCGCAACTCGTCCACCCGCTCCGCGCGCAGTGTCACGCCCACCGCCGCCCGGTGCCCGCCAAACCGCTCGAACACATCGCCGATCGTCTCCAACACGCCCAGCAGATGGAAGCCCGCGATCGACCGCCCCGACCCCTGCGCCATCCCCGTCGACCCGTCGCGCCCCAAGACCAGCGCCGGCCGGTGATACGCCTCCGCCACCCGGTTCGCCACAATGCCCACCACGCCCCGGTGCCACTCCGGATCATAGAACACCAGTCCCGCGCGTTCCGGCGGCAGCGGCGGCTCGCCCAGTTCCCCGAAGATCTGTTCGACAATCGCCTCGCACGT
>DNFG01000098.1:0-376 GCA_003487005.1 Bryobacterales bacterium | reverse complement strand
CTGTTCGACAATCGCCTCGCACGTCCGCTGCCGCTCCGCGTTCAGAGCGTCCAGCCGCTGGGCGATCTCGTGCGCCCGGCCTTCGTCCGGCGTCAGGAACAGTTCGATGACGTCCGCCGCGTGGTCCATCCGCCCGGCTGCGTTGATCCGCGGCCCCAGCCGGAAACCCACGTCCGTCGCCGACACGGGATCGCCCAGTTCGAGCCCCGCCGAGGCCAGCAGCGCCCGCAATCCCTTGTTGCGCGTCCGCGTCAGCCCCTCCAGACCCCGCTTCACCATGACCCGGTTCTCGCCCGTCAACCCGACCACGTCGGCCACCGTCGCGATCGCGACCAGCACGAGCAGCGAATCTGACAGCTTCACGCTCCGGTCGGGC
>DNFG01000255.1:11262-11410 GCA_003487005.1 Bryobacterales bacterium | reverse complement strand
CAGCCGAGGGGGACGCCGTTGTAGCTGACGTGCTGGAGGAGGTCGTGGTCGAGTGCGCCGGGTTCGATACCGGCGATGATCTGGCGGAGACCGTCGCTGGCGAGGGTGTTGGTCCACTCGAAGAAGGCGATTTCGGCGGGATCGGCGG
>DNFG01000255.1:0-10986 GCA_003487005.1 Bryobacterales bacterium | reverse complement strand
AGGCGATTTCGGCGGGATCGGCGGTGGTGCGGACGCCGTCGCGGGCATCGGTGAACCACCCGGCGGCGGAGGTGACATTCTCGAAGCCGGAGGCGAAGCGGACGGCGTCGACGAGGTAGGAGGGGGCGTCGATCTGGTGGGGTTCGGCGTAGTCCTTCCAGCCGGCGAAGGCGACGCGGGCGTGGGCGTCGAGGCCTTCGTCGCGGAGGATTTCGGCGAGGGGGCGCGAATGCTCGCGGGGCATATCGGGGAGGGAGAAGGGCTGGTAGCGTTCGATGCGCAGGGGGGCGGGGGAGGCGGGGACGTAGTTGACGCACTCGTTGCCGAGGAGGAGGAGGGGGTCGCGGCCGGCGGTGAGAATGAGGAGGGCCTCCTCGAAGCGCGGGTCGAGACCGGCGGTCCAGAGGAGATTGGCGAAGTGTTCGCGGTCGCCGTAGACGAGCAGGTGGGAGGCGCCGGCGTCGCGGAGGCGGGCGCGGAGGAGTTCATGGCGGCGGGCGTAGGTGTCGCGGGTGACACGGAAGGGCGGGGGGGTGGCGGCGCGGCCGAAATCGGGCCAATCTCGTTTGGTGAGCATCCTGCCCTCCATTGTGACGCGAGGCCGTCAATGGATACACTGACAGCTTATGCCGACAATCTGGCCGGGCCGCCCCTACCCGCTGGGCGCGACCTGGGACGGGGCGGGTGTGAACTTCGCCCTGTTCTCCGAAAATGCGACCGGCGTGGAGCTTTGCCTGTTCGACCGGAACTCGGGCGATCACGAAACCGCGCGGATTCCGCTCCTGGAGCAGACGGATCTGGTGTGGCACGGGTACGTACCGGGACTGAAGCCGGGGCAGATGTATGGATTCCGGGTGCATGGTCCGTATGCGCCGTCGTCGGGACACCGGTTCAATCCCCAGAAGCTCTTGTTTGACCCGTATGCGCGGGCGATTTCGGGGCGGGTGCAGTGGAGCGACATCGCTTTTGGGTACCGGATCGGCGCGCCGGAGGGGGACTTGCAGCCGGACACGCGCGATTCGGCGCCGGCGTTGCCGAAGTGTGTGGTGGTGGATCCGCATTTCGACTGGGGGGACGACCGTCCGCCGGGCATTTCGTGGCCGGACACGATCATCTACGAGATGCACGTGAAGGGTCTGACGATGAAGCATCCGGGGGTGCCGGCGGAGTTGCGGGGCACGTACGCGGGGCTGGCGTCGCCGGCGATTCTTGAATATCTGCTCTCGCTCGGGGTGACGTCGATCGAATTGCTGCCAGTGCACCACTTCATTAACGACCGGCACCTGGTGGAACTGGGGCTCAGTAATTATTGGGGTTATAACTCGATCGGCTATTTCGCGCCGGAGTGCCGTTACAGTTCGGCGGGCTACCACGGGGAGCAGGTGGGCGAGTTCAAGCAGATGGTAAAGACGCTGCACAAGGCGGGACTCGAGGTGATTCTCGACGTGGTTTACAACCACACGGCGGAGGGGAATCATCTGGGGCCCACGCTCTGCTTCCGCGGGGTCGACAACGCCAGTTATTACCGTCTGACGGCCGACCGGCGCTATTACATGGACTACACCGGGTGCGGCAACACGCTGAACATGATGCATCCGCGGTCGCTGCAACTCATCATGGACAGCCTGCGGTACTGGGTGACCGAGATGCACGTCGATGGCTTCCGCTTCGACCTGGCCTCGGCGCTGGCGCGCGAGCTGCACGCGGTGGACCGGTTGGGCGCGTTCTTCGACATCATCCACCAGGACCCGGTGATCAGCCAGGTGAAGCTGATTGCCGAACCGTGGGACCTGGGCGAGGGCGGTTACCAGGTGGGCAATTTCCCGCCGGGCTGGACGGAATGGAACGGGCGGTATCGCGACACGATGCGCGACTACTGGCGGGGCGCGGATCGCACGCTGCCGGAATTTGCGTACCGGTTCACGGGGAGTTCGGACCTGTACCGGTCGAACGGCCGCCGGCCGGTGGCGAGCATCAATTTCATCACGGCGCACGACGGCTTTCCGCTGCGCGATCTGGTGAGCTACAACGGCAAGCACAACGAAGCCAACGGCGAGGACAACCGGGACGGCGAGAGTCACAATCGCAGCTGGAATTGCGGCGCCGAGGGGACGACGCGAGACCCCGAGATCCTCGCCCTGCGCGCGC
Organism: Bryobacterales bacterium; assembly: GCA_003487005.1. Taxonomy (GTDB): domain Bacteria; phylum Acidobacteriota; class Terriglobia; order Bryobacterales; family Bryobacteraceae; genus PNKE01. Next base: position 8,838 of record DNFG01000255.1, on the reverse strand, counting down.
GGCAGCAGCGGAATTTTCTCGTCACACTGCTGCTCAGCCAGGGTGTGCCGATGCTGCTGGGCGGGGATGAAATCGGGCGGACGCAGGGCGGCAACAACAATGCGTACTGCCAGGACAACGAGGTGTCCTGGTATGACTGGTCGAACGTCGATGTCGATCTGCTGAACTTCACGCGGCGGCTGATCCGGCTGTTGCTGCACCACCCCACGTTCCGGCGGCGGCGCTGGTTCGAGGGCCGCGCCGTCCACGGCCAGGGGGAGGAGGACATCGCGTGGCTGACGCCGTCGGGCAAGGAGATGACGCGCCATGACTGGGAGCAGGCGTTCGCGAAGTCGGTGGGCGTGTTTCTGAACGGGCAGCGGATTCCCGATCCCGGGCCGCGAGGTGAACGGATCGTGGACGACAGCTTCCTGCTGCTGTTCAATGCGCACCACGAGCCGATTCAGTTCAAGCTGCCAACGCGTTGGGGCAAGAGTTGGCGGGTGGTGGTGGACACGTTCGATCCCCAGCGCGAGAACCGGAACCTGCGTGCGGGGCGCAACGTGGAGGCGGGGCCGCGTTCGGTGATTGTGCTGCTGATGCCCAAGCCCGCGGAGCCGTCCTGAGCGCGGGGTTTAAGCGCCGGGCCAAAGCCAGCCGAAGGTGCCGGCGGTCAGCAGGCCGTAGATCAGGCCATCGATGTTGGCTTTGAGGGTTGAGGTCCACGACCGCCCGTACCAGATCGACATGGGCCAGAGGGCGAGCGAGTAGGCGGCGAACGCGGTGACTCCGGCAAACCGGAACACGGCCAGATAATGGGCTCCTGGGGGCAGGGCGCGTCCGGCGACGTAAGCGGCGAACAGGCCGGCGACCAGACAGAAGACAAACCACTGGATGAGGCTGGCGCCCATGGACATCTGGCCGTTCGGCCGGACGGTCATGAGGATGACCGGGCCTTCCGCGAGCTTCTTCTGGTACTCCGGCGAGCCCATGTCTTTCATGCTTGAGGCCCGCGGCAGGACGTAATCGCCGGGCGGGATGCCGAGTGGACGCAATGCGTCGCGTGCCCGGTCTTCGTTGGGGACCTGCCGGTAGTCGCCCTTGTGCCAGGGCAGGATGGTGTTGAGAATCGAACTCACCACGAAGACCAGCGCGGCCGATGCGACGACCGGCATCCAGAGCGCAGACAACTCGGTCATGCAAACCTCCTCGAAAAGCCGTCTTTCTATTGAGGGGCAGGCCGGGCGGGTGTGTCAAGAAAAAATCGCGCGGGACGGGGTTTGTTACAGCAACCCATCGAGGAGCAGGCCCCAGGCGTTGCCGGGAGTGCCCCATTTGCGTTGCAGGGCGAGCCAGGGCCGGCGGTCTGGCAGGTCGAGCCCGGCGAGGCCGGTTGCCGTGCCGCGGCTGGGGCCGGGCGGCGTGATTTGGGGCAGCTTCCACTTCGCGGGTTCTTCGATGAATGGGACAAGATACTCCAATGTCCGGAGGATTCCGGCGCCTTCGCTTGTCCGGTGGGTCCACAGGTCCACGCCCGCCCGTTTCGCCATCCGGCAGATGATGGCGAAGCCGTCGAGGTTCATCATGGAGTAGCTGAGCGAGCGGGTTCGCGCTTCTTCGAGAGGTTGGCTGCCGTCGGGGCGGAACTGATGAGGGACGAGGTAGTCGCGGTAGAGGTCCCAGCACTGGGTGACCGCGCCGGGGATGCCGGCGAAGAGCGAGTAGGCGGCGACCTGGGCAACCCACCAGGTGGAATGGTTGTTGCCGTTGTAGAGTTCATCGCGGCCCTTGCCGGACCAGCGCATCCACTGCACGAACTGCCGGAACCATTCGACGACGGCTGTGTCGATGCGGGGGTCGGGATACTTCCGCCGCAGGAGCGCGAGGCCCTGGACGGCCCAGAGGAAGCCGCGGGTATCGATCAATCCGATGCCTCGGCCGGTGGTCCGGCCGCGGATGGCCTGGCCGAATTCGAGATCGGGGGTCATGCGCGAGGCCTCGGCCACGAACCAGACCTCGGCGAGATGCCAGGCCCGGCGCGCGGCGGGTTCGTCGTGGTGGAGCCATGCCGCGAGGGCGAGGGTCAGGATGGATTCGCCCATGCGGCCGAGGTCATCGTGGTTGCGCGTGAAGCGGCCGGGGTTGACGACCCCATCGCGGCGGATGTAGGGGCCGCCGGGGTTTTGGGGATCCGGCCACCAGTAGGGCCCTTCGGAGAAGTAGTCGTGGCGGCCGGCGGGCGTGCCGCCATCGGGCCGGGCGAAGGTGACCGAGAAGGGACCCGCGGCGATGGCCCGGGCCCGGGCGGATTCGAGGCGCGCGGGTGCGCGAAGGGCCCGCGCTTCGGCGTCACTCAACAGGATCAGACTGGATGGGGGATCAGGCATCGCCGGGGGAATCTCCCCAACAGGATACCGGAACGCCGGGCATTGAAAATTGACTTTACGCGGGCTCCGGTTCCCGTGCAGACTGGTCGAATGCCGATTCAACTCGAATCCTTCGCCGGCGCCTGGCGCGGCACGAACCGTCTGCTGATGCATGGCCCGAACGGTCTTGAGGAGTTTGTGTCCGAGACGTCGCTGCGGGCGTCGGTGGAACTCGAAGGGCTGCTTCTCGAAGTCCGCTATGACTGGAGCCACGCGGGGAAGCCTCGGCAGGGCTTGCTGGTTGCGGGATTCGATCCCAAGGGTGGCAAGGTCAACGCCGCCTGGATGGACACGTTTCACCAGCGCGCCGGACTGATGGTATGCACGAGCGAGAAAGCGGCCGCGGCGAGCGGTTTCGAGGTCAAGGGGTCATTCGCAGTGCCCGAGGGGCCGCCGTGGGGATGGACGATCGGGCTGCGGGTGGACGCAGCGGGACGGTTGCTGTTCGAGATGGACATCATCACGCCGGCGGGCGAATCGGCGCCCGCCGTGCGCGCGGAGTACCAAAAGAGCTGACGCGGGCGGTTGCGCGCCCGCGTCGGGTCCGGGGAACCGGCGACTACTTGTTGGCCGCCGCGGTGTCGATCCGCAGTTTGCTGTGATGGCGGCTGTACATGAAGTAGATCAGCAGTCCGAGTGCCATCCACACGCCGAGGCGCATCCAGTTGTCCTTGCCAAGCCCGAACATCAGGGCGACGTTGAACAGGATGCCGAGGATCGGCACGAGCGGCACCCAGGGTGTCTTGAAGGGCCGGGGATGGTCCGGGTTGGTCTTGCGCATCACGAGGATGCCGATGCTCACGAGGACGAACGCGAAGAGCGTCCCGATGCTGGTCATTTCGCCGACCACCTGAATCGGCGCGAAGGCGGCGAACGCTCCCACGAGGACGAACAGCAGGATGTTGCTCCGCCACGGGGTCCGCAGTTTCGGGTGCACGTCGCTGAACAACTTCGGGAGCAGTCCGTCGCGGGACATGGAGTAGAACACGCGGCTCTGGCCCAGGAGCATCACGAGGATCACCGAGGTGTAGCCCGCGATGATGGCCAGCTTGACGGCGGTTTTCAGCCAGGCGTAGGGAGTTTTGTCGACCGCCACGGCCACCGGCGCCGCCGAATCGAGTTCCATGAAGGGCGCGATGCCCGTCATCACGTGGGCGAAGAGCACGTACAGAATCGTGCAGACGATCAGTGAACCGATAATCCCGATGGGCATGTCGCGCTGCGGCCTCTTTGCTTCCTGGGCTGCCGTCGACACCGCATCAAAGCCGATGAAGGCGAAGAACACGACGCCCGCGCCCCGGAGCACGCCGCTCCAGCCGAAATGGCCGAAGAGGCCGGTATTCTCCGGCACATACGGCGTGTAATTCGAGGGATTGATGTAGGCCCAGCCCATGATGATGAACAGAACCACCACCATCACCTTCAGGACCACCACCACGGCGTTGACCCGCGCCGATTCCTGAATGCCGATGATCAGGATCGCCGTAATTGCCCCCACCACCAGAATCGCCGGCACGTTCATGATGCCGTGCACCACTTCGCCATTCTCGAGGGTCACCTTACTGAATGGCGAATTGATCCACTGGACGGGCAGATGCAGCCCAAAATCCAATAGAAGCGAATTCACATAACCCGACCAACTGACGGCCACCGTCGCCGCCCCGACCGCGTACTCGAGCACCAGATCCCAACCGATAATCCAGGCCAGCAGTTCGCCCATCGTCGCGTACGAATAGGTGTAGGCGCTGCCCGCGATCGGAATCATCGTGGCGAACTCGCTGTAGCACAACCCCGCGAAGGCGCAGCCGATAGCCGCGATCACGAAGGAAATCGTCACCGCCGGACCCGCATGATGCGCCGCCGCGATGCCGGTCAGGGAAAAAAGACCCGCCCCGATGATGGCGCCGATCCCGAGCGCGACCAGTTGCATGGGCCCGAGCGTCCGCTTCAGCGAATGTTCGCCCTCCGATTCGGCCATGATCCGGGACAGGGGCTTCGTTGCGAATAAACTCATTCCGTCAAACCTCGATTTCTTTGGGCCGGCTTCGCTGGCGCCAGACCCAATACACCGGTACGCCCAGCACCACCAGAATTAAACCCGGCCATGTGTAGCTGGGCTTGTACAAAAGCAGCAGAATTTCAATCGCCCCCGCCGCCAGGATGTACAGGGCCGGCAGCACGGGGTACCCGATCGCCCGGTAGGGACGATTCATTTCCGGGCGCGTGCGGCGGAGCACGAACAGCCCGATGATGGTCAGGATGTAGAACAGCAAAACTGCGAAGATAACATAGTCCAGGAGGTCGCTGTAGCGGCCGGTGAGGGTGAGGACGCAGGCCCACAGGCATTGCACCCAGAGGCTGGTGACCGGCGCGTGCCGCTTCGGCTCCACCCGTCCGACGGCCTTGAAGAAGAGGCCGTCCTTCGCCATCGCGTAATAGACGCGCGCCCCCGCCAGCACCATCCCGTTCACACAGCCGAACGTCGAGACCATCACGGCCACCGCCATCAACTGTACGGCTCCGCCGCCCATCATCTGGGCCATCACCGCGGTCGCCACCCGGTCCTCGGCGGCGTTCATGATCCCATCGAGGGGCAGCGCCATCATGTAGACGAGGTTGCAGAGGAAGTACAAAACGCTGACGGCCCCGACGCCGAGCGCCAGGGACAGAGGCAGGTTCCGCTGGGGATTTTTCGTCTCCCCGGCCGTGAAGGTGACGTTGTTCCAGGCGTCGGAACTGAACAGGGCGCCGACCATCGCCACGCCCACCAGTTTGACGACGAGCCAACCCTGGTCCGCGCCACGCCAGATGTCGGTGAAATTGGCTTCGATGGCATCCGGCCGGCGTCCGAAGAGCAAACCGAATCCGATGAGAGCGGCGAGGGCGCCGACCTTGGCGATGGTGAAGACATTCTGAACCCGGGCACCGACGGCCACGCCGCGGGTGTTTACCCAGGTGAGGAAAACGAGCAGTGCGATGGCGACCGCCATCTGCGTGTTCAAACCGACCGGCCCCCAGCGCAAGAGCCAGATCTCCGCGGAGACGCCCGGCAGGAAGACGCCGAGGAACTTCGCAAAGGCGACGGCCACCGCGGCGATCGTGCCGGTCTGGATGACGGTGAACAGCGTCCAACCGTACAGAAACCCGCACAAGGGGCCGAACGCCTCGCGGAGATAGACATACTGCCCGCCCGCCCAGGGCATCGCGGCGGCGAGTTCGCCATAACTAAGGGCCGCGGTCATCGTCAGCAGGGCGGTGATGATCCACGTGATCATCAACAGGCCCGGAGACTGGACCTGGCGGGCAATGTCCGCGGAGACGATGAACACGCCGGACCCGATCATCGAGCCCATCACGATGGTGGTTGCATCCAGCAGGCCGAGGCGCGGGGTCAGGCCCGGCAGCGTGCTTCCGGGCGCTTGAGTTAGCGGGGGAGTTGGTTCCATTCTTCGATTCGTTGGCGGACGGCTACTTTCGTCAATGTCTCAGGGAGCAGATCGCCGATGACGGCGATGGAATCGGCTCCGGCGCGCCAGACGGCCGGCGCCGTTTCGCGGGTGATGCCGCCGATGGCGACGAGGGGAGTGCTGCTGAGCCTGCGGAGCGAGGCGAGCATGTCGAGGCCCACGACCGGGTCCGGGTTGTGTTTCGAGGCGGTCGCGAAGACCGGTCCGAAGGCGAGGTAATCGGCCGATTCGGTCTCGGGAGCGGTAAACTGCCACTCGTTGTGGGTGGAGTAGCCGACGAGTCGCGCCCCGACGATCCGGCGCACCTGGGGCGGGGTCAAGTCCTCCTGGCCGACATGCACGCCCGCATTCACGAGCACGGCGAGGTCCGCCCGGTCGTTCACCACCAGTTGCGCTTCCGCCTCCCTGCACAATCGCGCGATCGCCGTGAGTTCCTCGAAAACGGCGCGCGTGAATTCGCCTTTGTGGCGATACTGCAAAAGCCGGGCTCCGCCCTCGATCAGCGCTTCGACAAAGGCCCAGGTACCGAACCCGCGCCGCGCGAGGCTCGCCGTGTCAACAATCGGATACACCGGGGGCAGCAATGGGTTCTATGATAGACCAAACGCCATGCTTGCGCTTCTCGCCTTCTTCGCCATCACCAGCCAGATCGTCATCGTGGACGCCGATGGGGGGAATCCCCAGGTTCTGGCGACTCTTGAAGGCCGGTGGGAAGCCCCGAATTGGGCGCCTGCCGGCGATGTCCTTTACGTCAATTCCGGCGGATCGCTGTACCGGCTGCCCGTTGCCGATCCCCGCCCCGTGCGCATCGAGACCGGCGATGTCACCCGGATCAATAACGACCATGGCGTGACGCCGGACGGCCGGACACTGATTATCTCCGCGGGACCGATCTATACCCTCCCCGCCGGCGGCGGGATCCCGCGCCGCGTCACGGTGAAGACGCCCAGTTATTGGCACGGCATTTCTCCCGACGGCCAGACTCTGGTCTATTGCGCCCCCCGCGATCAGGAAGGGGTCCGCAACTTCGACCTGTACTCGATCCCGATCGGGGGCGGGGAAGAGCGCCGCCTGACAACCCACGCCGGCTACGACGACGGTCCGGATTATTCGCCGGACGGCCGCTGGATCTGGTTTAATTCAAACCGCTCCGGGTCCTGGGACCTGTGGCGGATTCCCGCATCGGGCGCGGGTCCGAATGACGAACGCGCCGAGCGGATCACCTCCGACGACTGGGAAGACTGGTTTCCACACCCCTCGCCCGACGGCCGCTGGATCGTCTTCCTCTCGTTTGAAAGAGGCACGGAAGGCCACCCCGCGGACAAGAACGTGATTCTGCGCCGTCTGGATGCCAAAACGGGTGAAATTCGCGTCATCCAGCGTCTTTTTGGAGGCCAGGGCACGATCAACGTCAACTCGTGGTCGCCTGATTCCCGCCGCTTTGCGTTTGTCCGCTACGTCGTGACCCCGTAGTCCTTCATTGGTATAGCTAATACTTCGCTCGATGTAGTATTATTACGGTTTACCTTGGGGACCATGTAGACCGCCCCGGGGTAGCGGGGCTCGACCCCGTCATTCCTCGTCGAAAGCAGGTCCGTCACCTTGAGTACCGAACTTCTCGCTGCCGCGCACGCTCCGAGTGCGTACGACTTTGCGCTCCAGAACTTCGAATTGGCCGCCGAGGCCCTCGAACTGACCGAATGCACCCGCTCGCTGATCAAGTATCCCGAGCGCGTGCTGACGGTGAACATTCCGTTCCGCCTTGATAACGGGGACATCCGCCGCTATGAGGGGTACCGTGTACAGCACAACACCTCCCGCGGTCCGGCGAAGGGCGGGATTCGCTACCACCCCGGGGTCACCCTCGATGAGGTGAAGGCGCTGGCGATGTGGATGACCTGGAAGTGCGCCGTCGTGGATGTGCCCTTTGGGGGGGGCAAAGGTGGTGTGATCGTGGATCCGAAGCAACTCACCCTGCCCGAACTGGAGCGGATGACGAGGCGATACACGGCGGGTATCGCCCCACTGCTGGGCCCCCAGCGCGATATTCCCGCGCCGGATGTCTACACGAACGCGCAAACGATGGGCTGGATTATGGACACGTACAGCATGATGTCCGCGGGCGGTTACCCGATTCCGAGCGTGGTCACCGGTAAACCGCTTTCGATTGGCGGATCGCTGGGCCGGGCGGAGGCCACCGGACGCGGGGCATTCCACACGCTTGTTTCGGCCTGCGAACAACTTCACATCTCGATGAAGGGGTCGAAATCGGTGGTGCAGGGCTTCGGCAACGCAGGATCGGTGGTGGCGAATCTGCTGGACGGCCACCAGTCGCTGGTGATCGCGGTAAATGACTCGCGCGGCGGGGTGTATAACCCCGCGGGGCTTGATATCCCGAAACTGATGCTGCACAAGGAGCGCACGGGGACGGTTGTGGGCTTTGCGCATGCGGAAGCGATCACCAATGCGGACCTGTTGACCCTTGAGTGCGACATTCTGATCCCCGCCGCGCTCGAAAACGCCATTACCGGCGAAAATGCGCACCGGGTCCGCGCCAGGATCGTGGCGGAAGCCGCCAACGGGCCGCTCACGCCGGAAGCCGATGCAATCCTCGAAGGCAATGGGGTATTCATCATCCCCGACATCTTGTGCAACGCGGGCGGGGTGACGGTGAGCTACTTTGAATGGTGCCAGAACGAACAGCACTACTATTGGGATCTCCACGAGGTCGAAAACCGGCTGGAACGCGTCATGAACAAGGCATTCAAGGAAGTGCTGGACATCCATTCCGACCGCAAAGTGGGAATGCGTCTGGCGGCTAACATGCTTGGAATCAGTCGTGTAGCCACGGCGACGACGGCCCGCGGACTGTACCCCTGATGCCGCGGCCGGAGGGACAGCAAAAAACTTTCGCCCTTTTGTTGCCAATGTGAATTGGGCAATGCTATTCTGGGGGACGTAGCCGC
>DNFG01000041.1 GCA_003487005.1 Bryobacterales bacterium | reverse complement strand
CCTCTCCCGCTCTGGCGGCGTGGACGGCGGCGGAGGCGGAGGCGCGACCGATGGCGCGCGCTCGTCCACATCATCCTGACCCTGGCCCCATCCCGGCCGCTCCGGATTCCGTGCCGGGCTGCGCTCCGACAAGACCGGCGGCTCTGCCCCGCCTCCCCATCTGCCGCTTCGCCGGTACTCGACGCGGCCCCCCGGATACCGCCTCTGCGCGGCCTCCGAGAGGGTGATCTCCACCGGAGCCCGACCGGTGGCATCGGAATAAAACAGCGCATACCGCTGCCGCAGCCGTTCAAACGTCATCGTCAGCGCGTCCGAATCCTCCACACGGAAAGTGTCGCCGCCCGTTTGACGAGCAATCTCGCGAACGCCCGCCGAATCCATCATGCTGACCTGCGGCCGCGGGATGGGCAGACGCCTTCCGAGAATGATTCCGCCGCGACGCCCCGCCGGCCATCCGATGCCGCCGCCGCCCCGCCGGCCCCGCTCCGACGGCGGCGCCATCAACACGCTCAAAGCCGCGCCAGAGCGGTCGAGTGCGGAGAGCACTCCGTCGTCGTCGCGACGGTCGCCGCTTTCGTCGTCGGTCAGAATCACCACGGCTCGCCGGGAATCCGGCCGAGCCTCCGACTCCAGCCACTGCGCCGACTGCTTCAGCGCGCGAGTGATCGCGGTGCCGCTATTGAACCGCTCCTCTTCGAGCAGCGCCTGCATCCCGCCCGCGACGCGATCGTGGTCGCCCTCCAGGTGGAGATGGACTCGCGTTTGCCGGTCGAACGCCATCACGGCGACCTGATCATCCGGGCCCAACGCCCGCAACGCCGACCGCATCCCGGCGGCGATCCTCTCCACGTGGGGACGCATGCTGCCGCTGACGTCGATCAGCAGCACGAGGTCGAGGGGGATCTGCTCGGTGGCGAATGCGCTCAATTCGGCCGGGCGCCCGTCCACGGTCAGCCGGAAGTCCTCACGCCTCAGATTCTGAATCCGCTGCCCGCCGCGGTCCACCACCTGGGCGTCCACCCGCACCAGCGTGACGTCACTGCGGAAGACGGGCGTGTCTTCCTGACCGGCCAGCGTCATCGCCGCCAGCGCCGCAATCAGCAGGCTTCGCCCGATTTGCTCCACAACTGTAGAACGTTCATCCCACCCGGCGCGTTTCAACTATCACGCCCGCTGTGCTTACAATGAAAAAATCATGGGAGAGCCGTATTGTTGGCGGAGCCGTATCCGCTTTTCCGACACCGACGCTTCCGGGCGCATTCACTACTCGGCGATGTTTCGACACATGGAAGCCGCCGAGGACGAGTTCCTCCGCACTATCGGGTTTCCCTACGCGGAGACCGAACCGGCGAGCCAGCTTTCGTTCCCCCGTGTCCATGTCGAGGCCCAGTTTGTGGGCCCTTTGCATTATGACGATGAAGTGGAGACTCAGGTCACCGTCGAACGCGTCGGTGAGTCCTCGTTCACCCTCTATTTCATGTCCGTCGCCAACGGCGCGGCTGTCGCCCGCGGCCGGATCACCGCCGTTTGCATGAGCATCGCCACGCAGCGTTCCACCCCGCTGCCCGACGGCCTCGCGGAAGCCCTGCGCGCCCACCGAGGCTGATCTGTCATGTCCGTCCTTGATCGCTTCCGTCTCGATGGCCGCACCGCCCTCGTCACCGGCGCCCGCCGCGGCATCGGCCGCGCCATCGCCCTGGCCCTCGCCGAAGCCGGCGCCGACATCATCGCCGTCAGCCGCCAGATGGAACCCGGGGGTGGAGAACCCGGCGAGGCCATCCGCGCTCTCGGCCGCCAGTGTCAGGCATTCGCCGTCGACCTCTCCTCGCGCGCGGCCGTCCAGAAGTGGCTCGATCAGCTGCTGGAGACCGGTCCAGCGATCGACATCCTCGTCAACAATGCCGGGACCATCCGCCGCGCGCCCGCCGCCGTTCATCCCGACAAGGATTGGGACGAAGTCCTCGAAACCAACCTCCATGCCCCCTGGCTGCTGGCCCGCGCCCTCGGCGCCCGGATGGTGGAACGCCGCTCCGGCAAAATCATTTTCACCGCCTCGCTACTCTCGTTCCAGGGCGGAATCACCGTCCCCGGCTATGCCGCCAGCAAGGGCGCGATCGCCCAGCTGACCAAGGCCCTCGCCAATGAATGGGCGCCCTTCAATGTCCAGGTCAACGCCATCGCCCCCGGCTACATCGCCACCGACAATACCGCCGCCCTCCGCGCGGACCCCGTCCGCAACCCCGCCATCCTCGCCCGCATTCCCGCCGCCCGCTGGGGTGAACCCGCCGATCTCCAGGGCGCCGCGCTCTTCCTCGCATCTTCGGCCTCCAACTACGTCAACGGTTCGATCCTCGTTGTCGACGGCGGCTGGCTGGGGCGTTGACCCCACCCCCCGCGCTATGCTGGCAGCGGAGCCTCTTTTTATGCGGTGGATTCTGCTTTTCGCCCTTCTATTGACCGCCGGTTCGTGCTCTCGCCCCTCCGGCCCACTGGACTTCAACGCCCTCCGCGGCGAGTTCATTTACGGCACCCTCGCCCTCTCGCCGGTCTCAGCCACCGCCGCCGGATACCACCGCCACCAGGACCGCAACCTCGACGAGCAACTCGATGACCTGAGCGCCGCCGGCCTCGACCGCCAGCGCCGCTACTGGCGCGACTGGCAGAAACGCTTCGCCCAAATCGACCAGCAGACCCTGGACGCCGAGGACCGCGCCGACCTCAGCCTCATGCAGAATCAGGTGGAGTCCGCCCTGCTCGAACTCGACGAAATCCGCTCGTGGCAGCATAACCCCACGCTCTACGTCGAACTCCTCGGCCACGCCCTGTTCACGCCCTTCTCCATCGAATACGCTCCCGCCCCCGACCGCTGGCGCCACATCATTGCCCGCCTTCAGGCCGCCCCCGCCCTGCTTGCCGCCGCGCGCGCCAACCTCAATGGTGTGCCTGGAGTCTGGGCCCGCGTCGCCCGCGAAGAGAACGAAGGCAACATCCGGCTCGCCGGATCCACCCTTCGCGATGCCGTCCCTCAGGACCTCCGCCCCGCTTTCGATCAGGCGGTGGAACCCGCTCTCGCGGCCATGCACGAGTTCGCGCAATTCCTCGATCAACTCCCCGACGCCGGCCCTGACTCCTGGCGCCTCGGTCCCGAAAAGTACGAGAAGAAATTCAAGCTCGCCATGGGCGGCACCCGCACGGTTGAGCAGTCCCTCCAGGAAGCCGAACAGGACCTTCGCGCCTTCCGCAAGCGGATGTTTGACATCGCCCTTCCGCTCCACAACCGGTACTTTCCGAATGAGCGCCCCCGTGTCGATCTCAACCTGATCGTCGGCCGGGTCCTCGACCGCATCGCCGAGAATCGCCCGACGCGCGCCTCGTACTTCGCCGACGCCCGCAAGACGCTGGACGAAACCCGCGCCTTCCTCAACGCCAACCCCGATCAGCTTCTGACGCCCCCCACCCGCGACAACCTCGAACTGATCGAAACTCCCGAGTTCATGCGCGGCATTTACGGAGTCGGCGGCTTCAGCACAGCCCCGGCACTGCAGCCCGAACTCGGCGCATTCTACTGGCTCACGCCCATCCCCGATGCCTGGAGCGAAGAACGCGCCCAGTCCAAACTGCGCGAGTACAACGACTACGCCCTCCGCATTCTCACCATCCACGAAGCCATCCCTGGCCACTACGTCCAGTTCGAATACGCCAACCAGATCCAGCCCGAATCCCGGCGCCTCCTCCGCGCCCTGTTCGGCAACGGCGTCTACATCGAAGGCTGGGCGATGTACTCGACCGAGGCCATGCTGGATGCCGGCTACCTCAATGGCTCGCCCGAACTCCGCCTCACCTTCCTCAAACAGATGCTCCGCGCGATCGCGAACGCCATTCTCGACATCCGCCTCCACACCAAATCGATGTCTCGCGAAGACGCCATGGCCCTGATGCTGACCCAGACCTTCCAGGAGCAGGAAGAGGCTGCCGCCAAGTGGCAGCGCGCGCAACTCTCCTCCTGCCAGCTACCCACCTACTACGCCGGCTACCGCGAATTTCTCAATCTACGCTCTGAACTGGAAAAGCAGCCCGGGTTCTCGCGGCGCGATTTCCACGAACGCGCCCTCCACGCCGGCGCCCTTCCCATGCGCACGCTCGCGGAACTGCTCGGCGTAAATTCTCCCACCCCCTGATTGCACCCGCCCCCCGCGCCGTGCTTCAATCAGGTCAAACCCATTTCCCCGGAGGATGGATGCTGAAACGCTTTTTCGGCTGGGCGCGCGACCTGCTTCTCTCCGTCGTCATCGCCCTGCTTGTCATCCTCTTCCTCTATCAGCCGGTCAAAGTGGAAGGCACCTCCATGATGCCCTCCCTGATCGATCAGGAACGCATCTTCATCAACAAGTTCGGCTACCGCCTTGGCTTTGACCAGGTCCGCCGCGGCGATACCGTCGTCTTCTGGTTCCCCGGCGACCCCTCCAAAAGCTACATCAAGCGGGTCATCGGCCTCCCGGGCGACCGCGTCGAGATCATCGCCGGCACCGTCCACGTGAACCACGAACCCCTCGTCGAGGAGTATGTCCCCGACGAGTATCGCGACATCTCCTCAGCCCCCGCAGTCACCGTCCCCGAAGGCCGCTATTACGTCCTTGGCGACCACCGCTCCTCCTCCAACGATTCCCGCAACTGGGGACCCGTCCCCGCTGAAGCCATCTACGGCAAAGCCGTCTTTATTTATTGGCCCCTGGATAAACTCGGCGTCGTCCGTTAGCCACCGCCCGCCTCTCCGCGGGATTACCATGAAGTTGTATGCCGACCTTCAAAGGCGTTGACTACCTCCACCTTGACTCCCTCCTCTCCGATGACGAACGCCTCGTCCGACAGACCGCCCGCCAGTTCGTCGACGAACAGGTCCTCCCCGTCATCAAAGACTGCTACAACGACGGCCGCTTCCCCGCCCACCTGATCCGCCAGATGGGCGAACTCGGATTCCTCGGCGCCAATATCGACGGCTATGGCTGCGCCGGCCTGAATGGCGTCGAATATGGCCTGATCATGCAGGAAATTGAACGCGGCGATTCCGGGCTCCGCTCCTTCGCCAGCGTGCAGGGCGGCCTCGTCATGTACCCGATTTTCACCTTCGGCTCCGAGGAGCAGAAACAGCATTGGCTGCCGCGCCTCCAGACCGGCGAGGCCATCGGCTGCTTCGGCCTCACCGAACCCGGCTTCGGCTCCAATCCCGGCGGCATGACCACGCGTGCCGTCCGCGACGGCGATCATTGGGTCCTCAACGGCGAAAAGACCTGGATCACCAACGGCACTGTGGCCGATGTCGCCGTGGTCTGGGCCCGCACGGAGGAAGGCGTCCGCGGCTTCCTCGTCGAAAAAGGCACGCCCGGCTATACCTCCTCCGACATCCACGGCAAGCTCTCGATGCGCGCCTCGGTCACCTCGTCACTCGCTTTTTCCGACTGCCGTATTCCCGAATCCAACCGCCTCCCCGAGGCCATTGGCCTCAAATCCGCCCTCGCCTGCCTCTCCCAGGCCCGCTATGGCATCGGCTGGGGCGTTGTCGGCGCCGCCATGGACTGCTTCGAAACCGCCCGCCTCTATTGCCTCGAGCGTAAGCAGTTCGACAATAAACCCATCGCCTCCCACCAACTCGTCCAGGAAAAATTCGCCTGGATGGCCACGGAAATCTCGAAGGCCCAACTCCTCGCCCTCCACTGCGCCCGCCTCAAGGACGCCGGCCGCCTCGCCCCTGCCCACATCTCGATGCTCAAGCGCAACAATGTCGCCATGGCCCTGGAATGCGCCCGCCTCTCCCGCGACCTGCTCGGCGCCAACGGCATCATTGACGACTATCCCATCATGCGCCACCTCTGCAATCTCGAAACCGTCAAGACCTACGAGGGTACCGACCACATTCACACCCTCGTTCTCGGTGAAATGGTCACGGGCATTCAGGCGTATCGTTAATTAAGGAAGGATGTTCATTTCATGTTCCGCCGCTTTTTCCTCGCCGCCGCCCTGCTCGGCGCCGTCGCCTGCACCCCCGCGCAGCGTGAACCCGCCTTCGACTTCGGCGAACCCCAGCAAAAATACCCCATGCGCGGCGAAGTCCTTCGCCTGCGCCCCGAAAACCGCATCGCCGTCATCAAACACGAAGACATCGACGGGTGGATGAAGGCGATGACGATGGACTTCCCCGTCCCCGACCCCGCTGAATTCGCCAAACTGAAGGAGGGCGCCACCATCCGCGCCACCGTCCTCCGGAACGACCTCCACTACTGGCTCATCGACATCCAACCCGAACCATGACTCTTCGCATCCTCCTCATCCTCGCCCTCGCGCTCCCCCTCGCCGCCCAGCGCCGCCCCGAGGCCCCCCGCTGGGACCAGATCTACGCCGGCCGCGACGCCAAAGTCCCCGTCAACCCCAGCACCCTCGTCCTCGAGACTCTCGCGAATGCCACGCCGGGCTCCGCGCTGGACATCGGCATGGGCAACGGCCGCAACGCCATCTATCTCGCCCGCAAGGGCTGGAAGGTCACCGGCATCGACATCTCCTCGGAGGCCGTCAAACTCGCCCAGGCCGAAGCGAAGAAGCTCAATGTCCCCCTCGAAGCCAGCGTCAGCCGCTTCGAGGACCTCCCTGCCTACCTCAACCGTTACGACGTCATCCTCTGCATGTATATCGAGGAATTAACCACCAAAAACGCCAAAAAAATCATGGATATGCTCAAACCCGGAGGCCTGCTCGTCGTCGAGGGCTACCATGAAGCCGCCCCGGGCCAGCGCGGCTACGCCACCAACCAACTCCTCCGCACCTTCAACCGCCTCCACATCGTCCGCTACGAAGACCGCGAAATGCAGCCCGAATGGAGCCTCGGCCCCGGGGCGAGAGTCCCCGTTATCCGCCTGGTCGCCCGCAAGGATTGACCCGCCTGCACCCCGCTGGTGCCGCCCCCTGGTGTCCGCCCCTGGTTGGCAAACTTTGCCAGTGCTGCTAACCTGTCCTCAGAGCTCCCGATGCCCACACGCAATGTGAATTTGACCGAACGGCTCGACCAGTTCGTTGAAGCCGGTGTCGCTTCTGGCCGATACAGCAATGCCAGTGAGATGATACGCGAAGGTCTCAGGCTTCTGGAACAGCATCAGGCTGAAGTTGATGCCCGTCTGGAATGGCTCCGTACCGCGATTGCTGAAGGGGATGAAGATATCGCACAAGGTCGTTACACTCGTTTGACTTCCGAAGACGAAGTCAATCGTTTCCTCGACGATGTCCTCGAGCAAAGCCGGATCCGAT
>DNFG01000042.1 GCA_003487005.1 Bryobacterales bacterium | reverse complement strand
ACATAAAAACAAAATACCAACTAAAAAAAAAACCAAAAAACAAAAAAAAACAATCAAACAACACATAATATAAAAACAAAATCAACACCCACGTGAGATCCGTTGTTCCTCGCCTCAAGCGCCTTCAACCTGCGCTACGAGGCCGAGCGGGCCGGCGAGGGCGTGAGGTTCACCGCAACGCCGCTCCAGCCCGCCCCCCATGCTGAATCCGCGCTCGGTTCGCCCCGGAAAATCGACAGAAATCGGCCCCAAGCCCACCCCGCACGCCGGACCCGCGCAACTCTGGCTCCCCGACATCGCGCCAAATCTCTGGAATGTGGGTCCGGCAACCACAAACGGCTTCCACCTCCAGAGCCCAATCCGCGCCTTCAGCAGCACCGGGTACTCCCAGGCCGTGCCCTCCGCCCGCCCTTCCCGGAACGCCCACCCCGGCGTGCCGCTCTCGTAGGTGTAGGTCGCCGGCCGCCGCAGCGCATCCGCTTCCACCGCCAGGCCGAACGGCAAACGAACTTCCACGAACAGCCCCATCGTGTGTCGAATTGACTCTCTGGTTTCCCCCCTCGACCACGCATCCGCCGCATTGTGCCCAAATCCACCTTTGACGCCCCCTCCAAACGACTGACCGCAAAGCGAACCGCAAGTGAGCAAGAGAGCCAACACGAGAAAACGAAACTGCATGCTCATATCTCCCGCACCCGGATGCCCACATCGATTTCCCCCGCCTGCACCATGCCATCGCCCGCCCCTGTGCTTCACTGGAAGGACATGGCTTTGTTGATGAACGTCGCCTCGGTGACCAAACAGTTTGGCGCTTTCCCCCTCTTCACCGGCATCTCCCTCAATATCGAAGAGGGCGAGCGCCACGGTCTGATTGGCCCCAATGGCGCCGGAAAATCCACCCTGCTTGCCATCCTGGGCGGCCGCGAAACCCCTGATTCCGGGGAAGTTGCCCCCCGCAAGGGCCTTCGCATCAGCTTCGTTGACCAGGACCCCGAATTCGACCCCGCCCTCTCCGCCGCCGCCATCATCGAGGCCGCCGCCCGCGAACCCGCCCAAACCCCCGTCATCCTCGGACAGGCCGGCTTCTCCGACCCCGCAGTCCTCGCCGGCGCACTCTCCGGCGGCTCCCGCAAACGTCTCGCCATCGCCCGCGCCCTCGCCGAACAACCTGACCTCCTCCTCCTCGACGAACCCACCAACCATCTCGACATCGAGGGCATCCAGTGGCTTGAACGCCTCCTCGCCACCGCCCCCTTCGCCTCCTTCATCGTCAGCCACGACCGCTATTTCCTTGAAAACGTGGCCACTCACATGATGGAGTTGAACCGCCGCTACCCCGACGGCGCCTTCCGCGTCGCCGGAAACTACTCCGCCTTCCTCGAAAAACGTGAAGCTTGGTTCGAAGCCCGCGAAAAGGAACGCGAGGGACTCGCCGCCCGCGTCCGCCGCGAAGTCGAATGGCTCCGCCGCGGCGCCAAGGCCCGGACCCGCAAGTCCAAGGCCCGCCTTGACGAAGCCGCCCGCATGATCGCCTCCCTCGAAGACATGGAGCAGCGCGCCCGCACCTCCACCGCCGCCATCGACTTCACCGCCTCCGACCGTAAAACCCGCCGCCTCATCGAACTCGACAGCCTCGCCGCCGAAGTCGCCGGCCGGACCCTCTTCCGCAATCTGAACCTCGTCCTCGCCCCCGGACGCCGCCTCGGCCTCGCCGGCTCCAATGGCTGCGGCAAAACCACGCTCTTGCGCATTCTGAAGGGCGATTTGGCCCCTTCCGAAGGCACAATCAAGCGTGCGGATCAGCTCAGAATCGTGTACTTCGACCAGATGCGCGAGCAGTTCCCCCCCGAACAGACCCTCCGCCGCGCCCTCGCCCCCGAAGGCGATTCGGTCATCTATCAGGGCCGCCCCGTTCATGTGAATAGCTGGGCTAAACGCTTTCTTTTCAGAGAGGAACAGCTCCCCCAGCCCGTCGGCAGCCTCTCCGGCGGCGAACGCGCCCGGATCCACATCGCCCGTCTGATGCTCGAAGAAGCTGACGTCCTCCTGCTCGATGAGCCCACCAACGACCTCGATCTGCCCACCCTGGAAGTCCTTGAAGAGGGTCTCGCCGAATTCCCCGGCGCCATGGTGCTCGTCACCCACGACCGCTATCTGATGGACAGCGTCGCCAACGGCATCCTCGGTATCGACGGTCAGGGCGGCGCGGAACTGTTCGCCGATCTCGCGCAATGGGACGCTTATTTGCGGGAAAAACGGACTCAAAAACCGCTTCCGGAACGCGATCCGAAGCCCCCCGCCACGAACAACGCCACCCCGCCATCGAAGAAGAAACTCAGCTACCTCGAACAGCGCGAATGGGACACCATGGAAGAGCGCATCATGGAGGCCGAAACGCGTCTGGAGGCCGCCCAGCAGGCTCTCCACGCCCCCGAAACCGTCTCCGACCCCGCCCGGATCGAGGTCTGCTACCGCGAAGAACAAGCCGCCCAACAAGCCGTCGACACCCTCTACGCCCGCTGGGCGGAGCTGGAAGAACGCCAATCCGGCAATTGACTATTGTACATGTACAATAGTCAATTGCATCCGGTTTTGTGAACCCCGCACCCGGACCCTTCGTCTCTTTCTTTATAAGGAGATCGCGATGCCCTACGTTTTCGAGAGCATGCCGGAGACCGCGAAGAAGAAGAACCGGGTGGCCGCGCAGTTGATCGTCAAGGGGCGCTCCATTCGCTGCCCGCTGTGCAACCACGACCAGTTCTGGGAGAAAAAAGTGCTCCTGAACAGCCGCGGCATGACCTTCTTCGGCCTCGACTGGGCCAACAAAGAGTCCCAGGCCATGGTCTGCGACGACTGCGGCCACGTCCTCTTCTTCGCCCGGTGACACAGGCTGGCTTACACTGGTGTCGGAGGGCCGCTGAGATGGCCGTGAATCAACAACAGGACCGCAAACACGTCCATGCCATGATCGACCGTCTGGCGCCGCAGCAGGTGAATGCCATCAGGACCCTGCTCGAAGTGATGGTGCCCAACACGGCAGAGGACGAGGAGATCACCGCGGAGGAGGAAGCCGCGGTCGCCCGCTCCAAGGAATGGTTTCGTCAAAACGAGGGCATCCCGCTTGAAGACGTAGCAGTCGAATTGGGCCTGAGCATGGAACAGATTCGCGCCGCCGCCAAGGACCCGGCCGCTTGAGGCGGATCGTCTTTTCCGCTGAAGCCAAGTCCGACATTCGCGCCATCCCCCAGCACATCGCGATGAACATCCTCGCGGCGATCCACCGCTTCGCCGAGCACGGCATCGGGGACGTGAAGGAACTGAGGGGCGAGGCGGGCGAGAAGCGCCTGCGCGTCGGCGACTACCGCGTCCGCTTCACCGAAGAACACCCACAGACCCTGCATATCCACACTGTCCGGAATCGCAAGGACGCTTACCGGTAACGTGGGCAAATCTTGCCTCTGGCCGGACTCTCCATTTGCCTCGCGCACGGGCGGACGCGATAATGACGACGAATGCCAGCATTCATTCTGGGCGCGGGATTCAATATTGACGCTAATGCAGAGACTGGCGCTGGTCCCGGCGTTTCCAAGAAGCACTGTGGCTACCCTTTGGTTCAAGAAACGCTGGATCTTTGCTTTGGTCTGACAGAACTGCCGCCGGGAAAGTCCGTGGAGGACCTCTTTGCTGAAGAACTGGCGCGCCTGAATTACAGGCCAGTTGAAGCACTCGTTGATCGGCTCTTCAGCGCCGACGACCAAATTGCGCGCCCTCTCTCTGATCCAGGTGTAGCGAGCTGTTACAGCAAGTTCTTCGAATCCGAATTCTTCGCGACCAGTCACTTCCTGACGTTCAATTACGATTCCCTGGTCGAAACCTTTCTGTTCCGCCGTGAGACATGGTATCCGCATGACGGATTCGGACTTCCCGTAAAGGTTACCTACGACTGGAACGCGCCGGATCAGAACGATGAAGACTCCCGCCAACAGGTGTTGCATCTACACGGCAGCATCTATGTTCGGACATTCAACTATCAGACATGCTTCGATCCCGGACTGGAGATGGACGTACTGACAAGGCGCAGCGTGCCGCTGTACCTCTTCGATCCGCTATACAATGCCGCCAATTTTCGAGGGTATAGTGGAGAGCCAGGGCAGGATCACCCGAAGAACCAGATCATCGCACCCGTGCCGGACAAAGTGCAGGGACTGGCAGACAGCTTCGTACGCCAGTCCTACAAGCGGGCTCAATCCCTTCTCAGAGAATCCAGGCTTGCTGTCGCGATTGGCTACAGTTTCAATTTCCATGATCGAAGCTCGTATAAGCCCCTACTAACCGCGTTCGGCGAATCTCCAGGCAAAGAACTGCTGGTGGTGGCGCCAGATGCCGATAGGATTGCCGAATCTCTCCAGCACGAGGCGCCACAGAGTATTGCCGTGACCCCATATTTGGCAACATTCCGGGAGTGGGCGGATGCCGGGTTCCCAGGAGTTGGGTAGCCTTCCGCAACGTCGGTCGCGATCAATTCATGTTCTGGGGAAGGCACCAGCCACCTCCCGGTTGGCCTCCAGCGTGAGCGCGACGGCTTCCTGGAGATTGGTTCGGGCTTCGTCCAGGGTGGCGCCCTGGGTGTTGGCGCCGGGGAGTTCCTCGACGAAGGCGACGTAGCCTTCGGGGACCTTCAGGAAGACGGCGGTCAGCTTCAGATCCTGCATGACTTGAAGATCAAAACTGCCCCTTGAACGCCTCGAACTCCTCGCGCAACCGGCGAAGCTCCGTTTCGAGTTGGGTGATGCGGTCGTTCAGCGGCGATGACGCCGGCGCAGGCGCGGCGGCTTCGGTGAATTGAGGTTCGCCGGCGAAAAGGTGGGCCCAGCGCGGCTCCTTGGTGCCGGGGATCCGGGGGAGGAGTTGGACGAAGGGTTCAGGCTCGCGGGCGGCGAGTTTGTTCAGGGCATGTTGGGCGGCATCGAGGTCAGCGAACGCATGCATCCGGTTAGTGCGTTCGCGGAGTTCGGCAAGCGTTTGGGGGCCGCGCAGCAGCAGCACGGCCATCAATGCCAGTTCGCCGCGCGAGAGGTTGAACATCTCGTTCATCCGGTGGCGATATTTCTCGACCCGGCTTCCCGATTCGATGACGAAGGCGGCCAGGCGAAGATCCCGCAGCGATTCCAGGGCGCCGCGAACGTCGGCATCTTCGTACGCGGTAACCGGTTCCCGGTTCGTCTTCTGGTTGCAGGCATTGGTCAGGGCATTCAGCGAAAGAGGGTAGTAATCCGGCGTCGCGAGGTCTTTTTCGATCAGCGCGCCAAGGACGCGGGTTTCAACAGGATGCAGCAGGAAGTCCACGATTGAAGGATGGCACCGGGGCGCGGGAGAGGGCAAGCAGTCACCCGGCGCGCCTGTGCTGTAATAGAGCTGTAACATTCATGCGCCTTCTTTTCGGCCTGCTTTTTGGGGCCACTCTTTCATTTGGCCAATCTCCGGTCAAGGACGTCGAGTCGCTGCACATTTTCAACCTGAACCTGGACTTCAAGCCCGGTTGGACACTGCAGGTACACTCGCGCGTCAGGACCTTCGAGAACATGGGCTCCTTCAACCAGTTCCGGATTGGGCCGATACTGCAGGTCCAGTTGAGGCCCCGATTGATCGGCTTGGCGGGCTACTACTGGATGGACCAGAACAAGAGGGTGATCCATCAGGATTTTCACATTCACCGCATCTGGACGGGCGCACAATTCCGGGCACTGCAACGTCGGCGCTGGTCCGTGGACGCGCGCACGGTGATGGAACGTTTCGTGTCGGCCGAGTTCAAGGACTATTTCCGCTTCCGCAACCGCCTGATGTGGAATGCGAACGGAAGCGGACGAAAATGGCTGCCGTTCGCGAGCGCTGAAATCTTGCGCCAACAGGAAATCTGGTATGGACGTTACACCGTCGGCACCCAGTACCGGGCCGGGCGCGGCCTGGTGACTGCCTTCGGCTACGAGTACCGCGCCTCGCCCTTGGGAGGAGGGTCGCACATCCTGGCGACCCTCATTCAGTTTGAAGGCTTCCGGCGCATGCCCCCCACGTTCGAGTAATTCTCTCGGTCGTCTCGCCTACTGCAGCCTGAAGATCACCTGAACGGTGGTGTCCACTTCCATCGGGTCCCCGTTGAGGAAGGTCGGCTGGTAGCGCCATTGGCGGACGGCTTCGAGAGCCGCCTGCGTCAGCAGTGGGTGGCCGGAGAGGACGCGCAGATTGCGCACCCGGCCATCCGGGGCGATCAACGCCGCAAGGACAACAGTCCCCTGAACACGGGCCTGGCGGGCCAGCGCGGGATAGACTGGCTGCACCGCGGGACGGATCAGTTTCGCCTCGATCACGTTGCCACCCACTTCGATGCGGCGGATCTGCGGCGGCGCCTTCGGCTCAGTGCGGACAGGCGGCGGTGGCGGCGGCGTGGCCAGCAGGGAGGGGCTCAACCCGGGCCCGCCCAGGCCAGCGCCCGTCCCGCCGGGAACACCACCCTGCACGAAGACGCCGGGGCCGGCCTGCGCAAACTGATCGAAATCATCGGTAATCAGCGCGACATGTTCCGGCACACGTGTTGGCACCACGAGTTGACCGGCAACCACCTGGCGGATCACGGGCCTCGCGGTGGCGGCGAGCGCCGCGGCAGGCGGCGGAGGCGGCGGCGGTCCGGGTGGAGCGACGAGTTGAATGGCGGCAACCAGGCGGGCGGGCAGCAGGCTGGGCCGGATCAGCGGAATCAGCAGGGCGGTCACAATCAAACCGACCTGAAAGACGAAGGAGACAATCACGGTCCAGCCCTTGTGCGTGCGGGCCCGGCCCTCGACGAACGACATCTCAAACATGGTGCTGTTCCCCTTTCCCTGGCATTTGAAGGAGAACGCCGGCGTCTGCTGGATTGGACACTGACCGCAAAGGAATGTTCCCACGCCGGGAAATCGGTTACACTTTTCTGGTCCGGCAGTCCAAGGGAGTACCAAAATGAGTGATCCTCAAAAAGCATTGGCGACCCAATTGTCCAATATCGAGGCAAAGACGGGCAAAAGCCTCGCGGAATTGAAACAGTTGGTGCAGGAAAGCGGTCTGGAGAAGCACGGCGCGATCCGGGACATGCTGAAGGAGAAGTTCGGGCTGGGTTACGGCGACGCGAACACGCTCGCACATATTGCGAGGCAGGCGGAAGAGAAGACGGCAGCAGGTGACGACGGCCTTGCGTCGATCTACGCCGGTCCGAAGGCGGCGCTGCGGCCGGTACACGACGCCGTGATGGCGCAGGTCAAAGGGCTGGGCGAGGTTGAGATTGCACCAAAGAAAACGTACTGGAGTTTGCGAAGGAAAAAGCAGTTCGCGATGGTCGGTCCGGCGACGAATACGCGGGTGGAAGTGGGGTTGAACCTGAAAGACGCAACGCCAACCGCTCGGCTGGAGGCCATGCCTCCGAAATCAATGTGTACCTTCAAAGTGAAATTGACCGGCGCCGAACAGGTTGATGGCGAACTGCTCGGCTGGCTGAAGCAGGCGTTTGACGAGGCGGGCTGAGGCGACTGTGGCGCGGGCAGGCCCACTGGATTGCCCATCGGCCTGCCCCCAGGCGCCGGTCAGGGGGCGCGATGCCGGGTCGAAGCACGCAGCTGGCGAATGAAACCGCTGATGCGGTAGATCCCGTAAGTGAGCAAGCCGACCACGCCGAAATGAACCCATTGGATCGCCTGGAAAAAGCTGTCGATCCCGACGCGCCTGCCGAAGTGGGCATTGATTGAGAGGCCCAGGTTCAGAACCAGCAGGGCGATCAGGAGGACCAACAGCCGCTTGTAACTCGCGGCGAGCGATTCGGGGTCGGTGTGCAGTTCCGGCGCGGCGGGGTCCGCGCAGCGGAAATAATGCCAGTTCGCAAAGCGATCGACGTGTTCCCAACCGGCATCGCGGCAGAGGTCGATGTACTCGCTCAGCGCTTGACCGGTCTCGCTCCGGTAATCAAGCCGGTAGCGGCACTCCGACGGGGTACCCCGGACGAAGCGGAACACGATGCCGCCACTGACCAGAAACCAGCCCTCTCGGGCCATCCGTTCGAGCCATTTTTCCTCCTTCGGGGCATCCCAGGCCCAAAACCACTTCACTCGGGAGCAGGTGGCCGATTCGCCTTGCATCGTCATTCATCCTTTCCATTCAGAAGTTTCCGCCCAAGAAGCGCCGCCGCCTCCAGACGGGCGCACTCGGCTTCCACCACCAGACGGCCACGAGGCGTCAAAACATAGTGCTTCCGGCGTTCATCGCCCGGTTCCGGGTCGTCCGTCCGTTGGATCAGGCCCTGTTCAAGGAGTTTGGTGAGCGCTCCGTAGAGCGTGCCGGGACCAAGCCGGGTCTTGCCCTCGCTCCATTTCGTGACGTCCTGCATCACGGCGTAACCGTGCTTCGGCGACGCCAGGGAAGCCAGGATCAGGAATGTGGATTCCGTCAGCGGCAGAAAGTTTTGTCTGGTGTAGTCCATTCCGGTTGTTGTATCGTCTCTCGATATACCGTCTACCGCTATATTGCAACACGATATATTCCCTGTCAAGAGGGTGCCGGGGAGTTTACAACAGCGGCCGGGACGTCGCTACCAGAGGAACGCCAGGTTGAACCGAAAGTTGCGGCCTTCGTTCAGAGTGTTCGTGATGGCGCCGAAGTTCGGATCGGTCATGTTGGCGCCGGGTTCGGCGAACTGGGGGGTGTTCAGGAAGTTGACGGAGTCGGCGCGGAACTGGAGGCGGGCATCGCCGGGGAGAATCCACTGGCGAAGCAGGCCCGCATTCACGTTGTAGATGCCCCCGCGGCGGAAGGTGTAGCGGCCGAGGTTGCCGCGGTCGGCGCCGATGGGCAGGTACGCGAAGGCCGAGCGGGGCAGGCGGGCGCGGGAAGTGTCGGGGTTGCCGATGGTGCGGCCGAGGATCGACGGGTCCACGACATTGGGGCGGTCGCCGCCGATGCCATCAACATTGCCGAAGCCGGGGGCGTCGGAACCGGTGCCGACCGTGAACGGGGTACCGGATTTGACCAGAACAACGGAGGACGCGGTCCAGCCACCGAGCAGCAGGCGGGCGGCGCGGGGGGCGCGGCGAAGCACCGGCAGTTCGGCATTGACGCGGGCGAGGAAGGCGTGGGGCTGATCGAACCGGCTGAGGGCGCGGAGGTCGCCGTGGACGTTCACCTCCGTCTGGGAGGCGTTGCGGAAGGAATCGACGTCGTAAGCGGTGTTGGTATAGTCCCCTCCAAGATCGCGCGATTTGGAAAGCCAGTAGGAGAGTTCGAGGTTCATGCCCCGCCAGCGGGAGGAAGTGACAGTCAGCCGCCCGGCGTCATACCAGGACATAGAGCCGTTGACGAGGCGGCGCATGTCCAGAAATTCGGAGTTGGGGCGGACTTCGTTGATCATGCCGGTGTTCGGGATTTCGCCGGTCGCCCAGCGGGCGCGGTTGAAGTACCAGTGAGTAAGAAGCTTGACGCCCCGGGAGCCGACGTAAGCGGCGCGAACAGTCCACCCGCGCGCCGGGGTCAGTTCCCAGACAGCGGTGTACTGGCCGACATAAGGCGAGACGAGTTCGGGTGCGAAGTCGTAAAGGACGCCACGGGGGGTGCCCACGATCGAGCCCAGGGGGTTGAGCAGGTCGGGATCGTTGACGATGTTCTTGATGTTGTATGGCTGGTTGAAGCGGGACTGCTGATAGCTGGCGGGAAAAATTTCGCCATACTGCAGCGCGGCGCCCGCGCGGAAGACACCCCAGCGGTCCGGCAGGCGGAAGGCGAGGCCGAGCGTGGGCCCGAGGTTGTTCCAGTCGGAGCGGTACGGGAGATTGGTGAGGCCATTGACCTCGGTGGGGGCGGTGGAGGCACGCCAGCGGAGGCCATAATCGAGGGTCAGCCGGGGGGTAACCTGCCAGCGGTCGCCGGCGTAACCGGCGAGATCCCAGGTCCGGAATCCACGGTGAATCAGGCCGAACGACTGCCAGAACGTCGTCGCCAGGCCATGCCGGAGGGCTTCGATGGCGTCGAGGCCGAAGTTATTGCGGAAGGCCCAGGTGCCGAAGTCGTTGTGATTATCCGAATCGCGGCCGTTCAACTGACGGCGCATCAGGTCGAAGCCGAGGCGGAATTCATGGCGTCCGGCCGTGCGGCGGTAACGGACGCCATTGCGGAACTCGTTCTGGGCGCGGTCCACCGGCAGCATGGTGGAACCGGCGATCGAGGTGAGCGCGCCCCCACCGATGAAGACATGCGGGCCAGGGTTATTGGGTTCAAGAACCAGCAGGCTGCGGACGCGGTCGAAGCCCGTGGTCACTTCAAGGACGCCGGATGCGCCGGTCTGCTTCAGCCACGTCAGGCGGGCGCGGTGGGCTCGGGTGTTGGTGTCGGGGTTCTGGCCACGGATCAACTGGAAGGCCTGGACCTGCTGGAGCGTGAGTTGGTAATCGGCAATGAGACGGCCGCGCGAAGCGCCGAGGTCCTGGTCGAGGCGGGAGCGCAGGAAGTCGGAGTTGATGGTCTGGGGCGCGTTGGTGTTGAGCATGCGCCGGTCGATGTCGGTCCGGTTCGGCAGCACGTTCGGGTAGGCGTCGAGAATCCGCTGGATGAAGGCGCGGGCGCGGGGATCGGTAGCGAGGGGGGTCCGTTCATCGGCGAGGGGGATCAGGACATTACCATTCACCTGGCCTCGGATTTTGCGCTGCGTGCCTTCGATCTCCCAGCGGGCGCCCCGCCAGACGGGCGCCTGGAGAAGGAAGCCATAATCGTTCTCGCGCGCGGGTTGGACTTCGCCCACCTGGAAAAACGAGCGGGCAGTGGTGATGGAGTTGAGATGGCCCCAGAAGACCCGGCCATGGATGCCGGCGCCGGTCAACGGCGCGCCATGCAGGACGGGCGAGGGCGCTTCGCCATACTCGGCGCCGAAGTAGTTGCGGGCCTGGTCGAATTCGGTGACCGGCGTCGCGGTGATGCCGATCCGGATGTTGAGTTCCTTCTGGGCGTTGTTGTCAACGAGGTTGAACTGAACGTTCTCATTGCGGCGGCTTTCGCCGGACTTGGTGTCGGCGGCGCCGAGAAGATTGAGTTGCGTGCGCTGGGCCGTGACCTTCTCCTCGGCCGCGCGGGTGGCGTCGTCCGTGGCCGCGGACTCCGCGGGCGCGGGTTCGGATGGGCCCGCGGGAGGCGGGCCAGGCGGGCCTTGGGCCAGCAAAAAGAAGAACGGAATGAAGAACAGGGGTGGCAACCATTCAGTTTATCAGCGCCATCCCGGCGGCGGACTGTGGTTCAATACGCTTCATGCGCCGCGCACTGCTGTTACTGCTGCCGCTATTGGCTCCCGGCCAGACGATGGACATCCGCGAGTACGAGCCGAAGTCGTCGCTGGTGGTCCCGGAGAACCTGCGTCCGAAAGCGAAGTACCCGATCATTGACGCCCACTCGCATCACCGGTTTCCGATGCCGGCGGAGAGCTACGCGCTGCTCCTCGAGCAGATGGACGCGCTGAACCTGCGCGTGCTCGTCAACCTGAGCGGCGGCTACGGCGACCGTCTCAAGAATGCGGTCGAAAGCAGCCGCAAGATGGCGCCGGGGCGATTCGTCATCTTCGCCAGCCTCGATTTTCGCGACATCGATGCGCCGGACTTCCCCGACCGGGTGGCCGCTCAACTCGAACAGGACTTCAAGAACGGCGCGGCCGGGCTGAAGTTCTTCAAGAATTTTGGCATGGATCTGAAGGACGGCCAGGGGCGCCGGATCAAGACGGACGACCCGCGTTTTGACATGGTCTTTCAGATTTGCGCGCAGTATAAAAAGCCGGTTTTGATTCACACGGCGGACCCGAAACAGTTCTGGGAACCGGTGGACAAGTTCAACGAGCGGTGGATCGAGTTGCACGAGATCCCCGGGCGGCGGCGGCCGCCCGAACGGAACGACCCCTGGGAGATGCTGATCGCCGAGCAGCACAATCTGTTCCGGAAGCATCCGAAAACGACGTTCATCAACGCGCATCTGGGCTGGTTTGGCGGGGATTTGGGCCGTTTGGGCCGCCTGCTGGATGAATGTCCGAACGTGTACACGGAGATCGGGGCAGTGCTGGCGGAACTCGGACGGCAACCGAGGTTCGCGCGGGCGTGGTTCGTCAAATACCAGGACCGGGTCTTGTTCGGCAAGGACTCCTGGCAGCCGACCGAATATCCATACTATTTCCGGGTATTGGAGACGGCCGACGAATACTTTGACTACTACCGGAAGCGCCACGCTTTCTGGAAAATGTACGGTCTGGATTTGCCCGACGACGTGCTGAAGAAGCTCTATTACAAGAATGCGCTGCGGATCATCCCCGGAATCGACGCCTCCGCGTTCCCTGAATAACCCGGACGGTCGCCCGCGGCGGGTGCTGACGCGCAACCGGATGGGCTGGGTGTCGGCCGAAGTGAGCGAACTGAGCCGCGCCTGGGTGGAAGACTGCCGCCGGGCGGGCGAGACGCCGGTGCTCGATATCGGCGCGGCATTCGGAGCGGCGTGCCTGGAAGCGCTCGGGACAGGCGCGAGGGTGATCGCGAACGACCTCCACGCGGAACATCTCGAGGAACTCGAACGGCGCGCGCCTGCTGGGTCGCGATTGACGTTGAGGCCGGGACACTTCCCCAAGGACCTGTTCTTCGAGCCGGAAACGCTGCACTCAGTGCACATTTCAAACGTGGTCCACTTTCTCACGGGGCGGCAACTGGAGCGGGGTCTGGCGGCGGTCGCGCGATGGCTCAAGCCCGGCGGGCGGCTGTATTTGCAGGCGGTAACGCCGTTTCAGGCCATTTTCGAGGGGTTTTGGGAGGAGTATGCGCGGCGGGTGGAGGCGGGCGTCCGCTGGCCGGGCTACATCGCCAAGTTGAGCGTGTACGCCCGGCACCGGCAGTTCAGCCAGATGCCGAGGGCGGTGCATTTGCTCGACGACGTGGTGCTGCGCCGGGCGGCGGAAGCGGCGGGCTTGCGAGTGGAGCGCTGCTGGCTGTTCCAGCGGGCCGACCAGCCGAAGGAGATCCGTCTGGACGGGCGGGAATCAGTCGCGCTGATCGCGCGTGCGCCGGAGGAAGCCGGCGAGGCGGTCGAGCGCGGGTTCGAGCACGTCGCGGCCGACGGCATAGCAGATCCGGATCGATGAATCGCCGCCCGAGCCGAAAGCGGACCCCGGCGCGACGCCGACGTGCTCCTCGCGGAGCAGTTGCTTACAAAACTCGAGCGGGTCACGAAGGCCGGCGATCGTTGGGAAGAGATAGAAGGCGCCGTCGGGTTCGGGAACGGTGACCCCGTCGAGGCCGCGGAGAGCATCGAGACACAGCGCGCGGTTAGCCCGGTAGTGGGCCAGCATTTCCACAATGGCGGATTCGCCATGAACCAGCGCCGCTTCGGCGGCACGCTGGGAGAAGCCCGCCGCGCAGGAGACCACGAATTCGTTCAGCTTGGTGGCCCGCTCGGCGAAGTCGCGGCGGGCGACGATCCAGCCAATGCGCCATCCGGTCATGCAATAGCTCTTGGAAACGGACTGAACGACGATCACGGCATCGTCGCGCGTGGCCAGGCGAAGAATGGAGGGCGTGGGCGTGCCGGCGGGGGCATCGGCCGGGTAGTAAAGCCGCTCGTAAACTTCGTCGGCCAAAAGCCAGAGGTCGTGTCGCCGCGCAAAGTCGAGCAGGGCACGCTGTTCGTCGACGGTAGCGACCCAGCCGAGGGGGTTGGATGGCGAAGTGTAAACCAGCAGGCGCGACTTGGGCGTGACTGCGCGCTCCAGGGCTGCAAAATCGACGTGGAAGCGAGCGTCCTGAAAGACGAGCGGCACTTCGACGGGCGTCGCGCCGGCCATCCGGGCGATCGACATCTGGTTCTGCCAGGCGGGGGTCAGCACGATGGCTTCATCGCCGGGATCGAGGCAAGTGGAGATGCCCATGTTCAGCGCCTGGACGCCGGAGGCGGTGACCACGATCTCGGAGGCGGGGTCCAGCGCCACCTGGTGAAGGCGCTGGTAGTGGGCAGCGAGGGTCTGGCGCAGAGACGGCAGGCCGGCGTTCTCGGTGTACACGGTGTAGCCGGCGCGCATTGCGTCGATGGCGGCCTGCTGGATGAATTCCGGCGTGGGCAGGGTGGATTCGCCGAAATAGAGGCGCAGCACGCCGTCCATGGACATGGCGAGATCGGCGATTTCACGGATCCGCGAGTGCGGCACCGCGAGGGAGGAAGAAGAAACCTGGGGCATCGGTCAGCGGTTCGGGCGCGAGTTCATCAGGTCCTCGATGTTGACGAGGGGCGTGGGATAATTGCCCGTGTAACAGGCATAGCAGTAGCGGCGGTCAGTATCCTCGACGGCGGTGGTCAACTGTTCGATCGACAGGTACGCCAGGGTGTCGCAGCCGATGAACTGGCGGATCTCTTCCACGCTCTGGTTGGCGGCGATCAATTCGCGCTTGGTGGGGGTATCGACGCCGTAAAAACAGGGGGAGATGGTCGGCGGGCAGCTGATGCGGAGGTGCACTTCCTTGGCTCCGGCCGTCCGGACCATCCGGACGATCTTCTGCGATGTCGTGCCGCGAACGAGCGAGTCGTCAACAAGGATGACGCGTTTGCCGGCGAGCAGTTCGCGGACGGGATTCAATTTGAGACGGACGCCGAAGTCGCGGATCGCCTGGGAGGGTTCGATGAAGGTCCGGCCGACGTAATGGTTGCGAATCAGGCCATGGCGGAAGGGAATGCCGGAAGCGTGGGAGTAGCCAAGCGCCGCGGCCACGCCCGAGTCGGGAATCGGAACGACGACATCGGCATCAACAGGACATTCCTGGCTGAGCAGGCGGCCCATCATTTCGCGGGATTGATGGACGGAGCGGCCAAAAACCACCGAATCAGGGCGAGAGAAGTACACGTGTTCGAAGACACACTGGGAGGTCTTCTTGGCGGGCGGGGTGAAGTATTGGCGGGTGAGCCCCTGGGGCCCGGCAATGACCATTTCACCGGGTTCGACGTCGCCGATGTGGTGAGCATCGATCAGGTCGAAGGCGCAGGTTTCGGAGGCAAAGACGTATGCGGGCCCGGAGGGCAGGTTCATGCGTCCGATGGCGAGAGGGCGGAAGCCGTGGGGATCACGGGCGACGATGACGCGGTCCCCGGCAAGGAAGACGAGCGAATAAGCGCCATCGAGTTCGAGCAGAGCCTCGCGGAGAGCGGTTTCGAGCGTGGGTTGGCCGGAGCGGGCGACGAGGTGGAGCACGACTTCGGTGTCACTGGAAGCCTGAAAAATGGAGCCCGCGAGTTCAAGGTCGCGGCGGAGTTCGCGCGCGTTGGTGATGTTGCCGTTGTGGGCGACGGCAATCTTCCCTTTGTGGCAGTCCACCGAGAACGGTTGCGCGTTGAGGATGGCGGTGTCGCCGGCGGTGGAGTAGCGGGTGTGGCCGATGGCCATGTGCCCGGGGAGGCGGTTCAATACGCCGGCGGTGAAGATGTCCGCGGCATGGCCCATCGACTTGTGGGTGTAGACCATCTTGCCGTCGCTGGCGGAGATGCCGGCGCTCTCCTGGCCGCGGTGCTGGAGAGCGTGGAGCCCAAGGTGGGCCAGATTGGCGGCTTCGGGATGCCCGTAGACGGCAAAAACGCCACATTCTTCCTTGAATTTGTCGAAAGGCAAGCCATCAGACATGAAGTTCCGCCTCCAGTTGGGATGCCAGCGCGGTGGACCAGCGCTCCTTGAGAGCGTCCACCGGAGTATCGATCAGAGTGGCGCCGTGATTGGCGAGAGACAGGCGGTTTGCGACCGTCAATCCCAGGCGAAGAGCGGGCACGCCATGGCGTGCGGCCAGGGCTTCGAGGGCTGCCGGATCGGCCGTCGAAACGACGACGCGCGAGGGTCCTTCGTGGAACAGCAGCAGTTCAGGGCGCAGATCCGAATCCAGTTCGGCCACGACACCAATGCCGTTCGGGAAAGCGCATTCGGCGAGAGCCCAGGCGAGGCCGCCGTCGCTCACGTCGTGGATCGACTGGGCGATGCCGGACCGGGCGATTTCACGGACAGCGGTCTGCACCTGCTTTTCAAAGGCCATGTCAAGGCGCGGCGGAAGCCCCCAGAGGTCCTTCAGCACCTGCTTGGCATACTGCGTCCCGCCCATGCGCCGGTCGTCGGCATCGCCGAGACCGCCGAGGAGGTAGACTGCGTGGCCTTCTTCGCGGAAGCCGATGCCGGCCGGTTCGCCGGTCGGCAGCAGGCCGACGATGCCGAGTACGGGTGAAGGGAAGATAGGATCGCCGAGGGTTTCGTTGTAGAGCGAGACGTTGCCGCCGGTGATGGGCGTTTCGAAGAAGGCGCAGGCTTCGGCCATGCCCTCGATGGCCTCGACGAGCTGGGCCATGATCTCGGGGCGTTCGGGATTGCCGAAGTTCAGGTTGTTGGTGGCCCCGACGGGTTCGGCGCCGACGCAGGAGAGGTTGCGGCAACATTCGGCGACCATCAGCTTGACGCCCTCACGGGGATCGAGCAGAGTGTAGCGGCCATTGCCGTCCAAGGCCATGGCGACGGAGGTGCCGGTCTCCTTGATGCGGACGATCGCCGCGTCTCCGCCGGGTCCGGCAAGGGTGTTGGTCCGGACCATGTAGTCGTACTGCTCCCAGATCCAGCGTTTGTCGCAGAGATCGCCGGAGGCGGCGAGCGTGAAGAGGTCGGCGGTGAGATCCGCGGAAGCGAAAGCGGGGGCTTCGAGAGGCGCGATGCGGAGCGGTTGCGTGTGCGGGCGGTCGTAGAGAGGGGCTTCGTCGGCCAGGGGGCGATTGGGAATTTCGGCGACCACTTCGCCGTGGTTCTTGACGCGCAGAATGCCGTCCGTGGTGACCTGGCCGATGATATTGGCGTCGAGGCCCCACTTCTTGAAGACATCCAGAACTTCGTTTTCGCGGCCCTTGAAGGCGACGAGCAGCATGCGTTCCTGCGATTCGGAGAGCATGATCTCGTACGGGGTCATGCCCTTCTCGCGCTGCGGGACATGCGCGAGGTCAAACTCGATGCCGGTGCCCGCGCGTGAGCCCATCTCGCAAGTCGAACAGGTGAGCCCGGCGGCGCCCATGTCCTGAATCCCCGCGATGGCGCCGGTGGCCATGGCTTCCAGGCAGGCTTCCAGCAGGAGTTTTTCCATGAAGGGATCGCCCATCTGGACATTGGGGCGCTTCTGCTTGGACTCTTCGGTGAACTCGGCCGACGCCATCGAGGCGCCGTGAATGCCGTCTCGGCCGGTCTTGGCACCCACATAGATGACGGGATTGCCTTCGCCGCTGGCTTTGCCGTAGAAGATCTGGTCCTTCCGGAAGACGCCCAGGGCGAAGACATTGACCAGCGGATTGCCGTTGTAGGAAGGTTCGAAGACGGTCTCGCCGCCGACGGTGGGCACGCCGAAGCAGTTGCCGTAATGCGCGATGCCGGAGACGACGCCATCGAGGATGCGCCGGTTGCGCGCACCCGAAGTGGGATGGTCGAGCGGGCCGAAACGGAGCGCGTCCATCACGGCAATCGGCCGCGCGCCCATCGTGAAAATGTCGCGAAGAATCCCGCCGACACCCGTCGCGGCGCCCTGGAAGGGCTCAATGAACGACGGATGGTTGTGGGATTCGATCTTGAAGGCGATACACCAGTCGTTGCCTTCGGCGTCCTGGCCGATATCGAGAATGCCGGCATTTTCACCCGGCCCCTGGACGACGCGGGGCGACCGCGTGGGCAGCTTTTTCAGGTGCAGGCGGGAGCTTTTGTAGGAACAGTGCTCGCTCCACATCACGCTGAAAATGCCAAGTTCAGTGAGGTTGGGCGTGCGGCCGAGGATGGCGACAATGCGGTCGTATTCATCCGGCGTCAGTTGGTGCGCCGCGATGACTTCGGGGGTGATTTCGCTCATGACGGTTATTTGGCGGGCGTGAGGTTGGCGATGAGGGATTCGAAGATGAGGCGTCCGTCAACGGAGCCCATCAGGGGATCTGTGGCGCGTTCGGGGTGAGGCATCAGGCCGAGGACATTGCGGTTGTCGCTCAAGATGCCGGCAATATCACGGAGGCTGCCGTTGGGGTTATCGGCATAGCGGAAGGCGACGCGATCCTCGGCTTCGAGCAGGTCGAGGGTCTCGGGGGTGGCGGTATAACAGCCCTCGCCGTGGGCGATGGGGATGGTGAGGGTGGCGCCGGCGGGGATGGCGTGGGTGAAGGGGGAGTTGCGGGTGGCGGGGATCAGGTCCACAGGCTTGCAGATGAACTTGAGGTTGCGGTTGCGGACGAGCGATCCGGGCAGCAGTCCACACTCGGTGAGAACCTGGAAGCCGTTGCAGATGCCGAGTACGAGTCCGCCTTCGGCGGCATGGCGCTTGACGCTCTCCATGACGGGCGAAAACTTGGCGATGGCTCCACAGCGGAGGTAGTCGCCATAGGAGAAGCCGCCGGGGAGGATGACACAGTCGGCACCCTTGAGGTTGCGGTCGCCGTGCCAGAGGAAATCAGCCTGGTGTCCGAGGTTGGCGGTCACGGCATACCAGGCATCGTGATCGCAGTTGCTGCCGGGAAAAACAACGACGCCGAATCTCATGGTGGGGTCACCTTGAGTGTAACAGAACGGTGAGGAATGGAGTCTTTGGCGAGGCGCCGGTGGGCTTGGCTCCAGAGGGGTAGTGGTGGAGCGGGCCGGTTTGGCCGGTAGGCAGACCTGGTCTTCTGGCTCGTCCGTGCTTGCCTGCTTGGTGCGGGCGAGGCTGGGTGGTTCGTCTGTAAGTTGCTCATAACAAGTGGCATGACGAATTCTGCAATGGGGGGACGAGGACTTTGACCCCGTGAGCCCACTGCAGGCTTTCCAGCCTTCGCGGGAG